>JBJFDX010000001.1:0-3455 GCA_051890235.1 Bacteroidaceae bacterium
CCTATAACCTTTTGATCCGTAGTCAAATGCTCTATTCAGTTGAGCTAAGGAGCCATCATGTTTTCTGTGGACGCTGACGGATTCGAACCGCCGACCCTCTGCTTGTAAGGCAGACGCTCTGAACCAGCTGAGCTAAGCGTCCAATTTCCTACGGGCTCTCTGCCTCGCTTGGCAGTGCTTGTTTCCGTTTTGCGATTGCAAAGGTAGGCAGTTTTGTCAAACCAGCAAAGCATTGCTACCTTTTTTTTGTAAAAAACTTCATTTTTCTTCCATACACATTATTAAATATCGCGTGCGCGTTACGCGTAGAACGCGAAAATGCTCTTTTCCTGCGTTGCTGGAAAAGAAAATCTCTGGGTGGCTGTCACCCCAGAGAAAGCATCGTTATCTGAACTTTATTTGGGCAAAAAATGTAAGATTGCGGTGTGGATAGGTTGAATTTGTGTATTTTTGTAGAGCGTAATCAGGTAGGCCACTACCCCAATAGATATTTTTATGGCCAAGGAGAAGAAAGTGTATGTATGTGACTATTGTGGACAGGAGAGTTTGAGATGGGTGGGTCGTTGTCCCTCTTGCCAGCAGTGGAATACGATGAAGGAGATGGTTCTTCGTGAGGAAAAACCTCAGTCGTGCGTTGTCAGAGCTGCTCTCAGAGCTGCTGGACAGGAAGGCGTGCATAAGTCACAGCCTGTGCCTGTGTCTGAGATACATGCCGATGAAGAACCCAGAATGGATATGGGTGACCGTGAACTCAATAGGGTATTGGGTGGCGGACTTGTTCCTGGCAGTCTGGTCTTGCTGGGTGGAGAACCGGGTATCGGCAAGAGTACTCTTGTACTGCAGACGGTGCTGCGCTTGCAGGGACGCCGTGTGTTGTATGTGAGTGGTGAGGAGAGTGCACGTCAACTGAAACTTCGTGCCGACCGTTTGTTGCAATGTTCAGCAGATGGTACTGAGCAGACATGCGCAAGTGATCTGCTGGTGCTCACAGAGACTTCTCTGGAACAGATATTCGTTCAGATAGAGCAGACTCGGCCCGATTTGGTTGTCATAGATTCCATACAGACAATCCAGACAGAGAATGTGGACAGCAGTCCTGGCAGCCTGGCTCAGATACGTGAGTGTGCTGCCAGCCTTCTTAAGTACGCCAAGAGTGGCGGTGCCAGCATACTTCTTATCGGTCATATCAACAAGGAAGGTACTTTGGCAGGACCCAAGGTGCTGGAGCATATCGTGGACACGGTACTCCAGTTTGAGGGTGATCAGCATTATATGTACCGTATTCTGCGCAGTATCAAGAACCGATTTGGAAGCACCAGTGAGTTGGGCATCTATGAGATGCGGCACGATGGACTGCGGCAGGTAGCCAATCCGAGTGAGCTCCTTCTTACGGACAATCGTGATGGTCTGTCGGGTGTTGCCATCGCGTGTACGGTGGAAGGGGTTCGTCCCTTTATGATTGAAACGCAGGCTTTGGTGAGTACTGCTGCCTATGGCACGGCTCAGCGCAGTACGACAGGGTTTGATGGCAGACGTCTGAATATGTTGTTGGCAGTTCTCGAGAAAAGGGTAGGTTTCAAGCTGGCCAGCAAGGATGTCTTCCTCAATATTGCCGGTGGACTGAGAGTTACTGATCCTGCCATTGACTTGGGCGTCATTGCTGCGGTGCTCAGCAGCAATGTGGACACTCCCATTGATGTGGATACCTGTGTGGCAGGCGAGGTGGGACTGAGTGGAGAGATACGTCCTGTGTCACGTATAGAGCAAAGAATAGCGGAAGCCCAGAAGTTGGGTTTCCGCCGTATGTTGTTGCCGGCACATAATATGAACGGAATAGATCCTCGTCAGTATGATATAGAACTGGTGCCGGTGCGTCGTGTTGCTGAGGCTGTCAGGGAATTATTCGGATAACCATTCAGCACAGGCCTCTGCACATCGTTCGCCGTCCACTCCTGCGCTGACGATTCCTCCAGCATATCCTGCTCCTTCCCCACAGGGAAAGAGTCCTTTGACGGATATGTGCTGCAGAGTATTGTTCTCCCGGGTGATGCGAACGGGGCTGCTTGTGCGGGTTTCCACGCCTATGACTGTTGCTTCATTGGTAAGGAATCCCTTTTTCTGCTTACCCCAGATGCTGAAGGCTTCTCTCAGACGGTGGCTTATTCCCTCTGGCAACCAGAAATGGAGTGGGCTGCAGATGAGTCCTGGAGCATATGAGGAGGGTGATAGGGTGGCTGATAGTCTTCCATTTACAAAGTCTGTCATTCTCTGCGCTGGTGCCGTCTGTTGGTAGTTGCCTTGTTGCCAGCATGTTCGTTCCAGCTCCTCTTGCCAGTGCATCATGGCCAGAGGATTATCTCCTGCCTGTATGTCTTCGGGGCGGAGTTCAACCACCATGCCGCTGTTGCTCCATTGTCCGCCTCTGTTGCTTGGGCTCATACCATTGACCACCAATTGTTCTGGTCCGCTGGCAGCAGGAACCACAAAGCCTCCGGGACACATGCAGAAACTGTACACTCCTCTGCCGTCCACTTGTCTGACCATACTGTATTCGGCAGCAGGCAACCATTTGCCTCGTCCTTGACGATTGTGGTATTGAATCTGGTCAATGAGGTGAGCAGGATGTTCCAGTCTCACACCAACGGCCAGTCCCTTACACTCCAGATGTACTTGTCTGTTGGCCAGACATCTGTATACATCCTGGGCAGAGTGCCCTGTGGCCAGGATGACGGCATCCCCATGAAACTCCTTCTCTTGTCCGTTCTCGGTATCCGTTGCCACCAGTCCTTTGATGCAATCTTGCTGTATGATGAGGTCGGTCATGCGTGTCTGGAAATGAACCTCGCCTCCACATCTCAGGATAGTGAGTCTCATGTTTTCTATCACTCGTGGGAGTCTGTCTGTGCCTATGTGTGGATGTGCGTCCACCAGAATACACTCTTTGGCACCATGCTGGACGAATATCCTCAGAATACGGTCGGCATCTCCTCGTTTCTTGCTTCGCGTGAAGAGTTTTCCATCACTATAGGCACCGGCGCCACCTTCACCGAAGGCATAGTTGCTTTCGGCATTCACTTGCTGCTCTATGCGTATGCGTGCCACATCTTTCTTTCTCTCTCTCACATTCTTACCTCGCTCAATGACCACAGGCCGCAGTCCCAGTTCGATGAGGCGTAGTGCTGCAAAGAGTCCACCAGGGCCGGCTCCCACCACCAGCACGCTTTTCTCGTGGCTGACGTCCCTGTACTCAATAGGAGTGAAGAGCATCTCTTCGGGTTGCTCATCCAGATAAGCCCGTATGGTCAGGTTTACATAAACCGTTCGCTGTCGTGCATCGATGCTTCGCCTCAGAATCCTGACAGCTTGTGGCTTGATGCCTTTGTCATGTTGCAGGAAGCGTATGATGCTCTGTTCGTCATAAGCATCCTGAGGTAATATTCTTAGATTCAGTTCTT
>JBJFDX010000002.1:0-3455 GCA_051890235.1 Bacteroidaceae bacterium
TGAGAGAATCAACATGAAAGAGAATGTAGGTTTGTTGGCAGGTTCCGTATGGACTGCTTTGAATGAGAATGGTTCAATGAATTCCAAGGACTTGAAGAAGGCTGCTAAGATCAAGACAGATAAGGATCTTTATCTGGCCTTGGGTTGGTTGCTTCGCGAGGACAAGGTCGTTGTAACCGAGGAAGACAAGGTTTTGACTATTGTCTTGAAGTAAGACCAACCTTACGTGTCCTTTCCTTTATGAGGTGAGGGGCACTTTTCTGACATAAGAGGCAGATAGTTTGTTCGTAAGAGCATTTCTTCTGCTTCTTTTTTTTATACCAAACATAGGTTCATTAGTAATTTCCATAAAACAGCACTTTTCCCGCAAACGTTTGCGGGAGCGGTTGCAAACGTTTGCGACCGGGGTTTCAAACGTTTGCGACCGAGGGTGCAAACGTTATCCTGAAAAACGCCTATTTTTCTGCCTTCAATAAATAAGCGTTAAATAGCCGTTGAAGCACGCTTGTTTTGCCAATGAAGTAGTACTGCTCTGAAAAGCTACTCAAAACGAAAAGATATCGGCTAAAATTAAAGATAGAATTATCATATCGCTAATGACCTGTTTGCCTTAAAGTGAATGTATGATAGCGCCAAATTCGTGGCTGCTTTCAGTCAAAGTCACGGAAGGTACCTTCTTAGTCGATTATGGAAAGCATTGGTGAGCATATGCCGTCACATATTGTTTCAGTTCAGGCGTTTCGATGCTTATCTGGTCAGCCAGTCCCATGATGAATCGTGTGATACCTTTGTAGTTGCTCACGTGAGTATCCAGTATCCATTCCTCCTCGCCGGTGGTGTGTGTTATATCCTGCTCACATAATGGAAATTCCTCCATCAGCAGGTTATAGGCACGTCTTTTCATCTTGATTCGGGCAGGAAGTGTGCTCCCGTCGTTGCTTATGGTTCGGAAGGCGTCCATGTAGCCTTTCTTATGCAGTCTGCTGCACAAGCATACTTGTTCCTGCATAACCACACTCTGTATGCGGCTGATGCGAAACACTTTGTTCATGGCACTTTCCAATTCGAAGGCCCACACGTATTTCTTGTCCTCGCTTAGGGCAAAGGGTTCCACCAGTCTGTCCCTCTGCGTGTTGCTGCTTGGTGATGAGTAACCTTTCAGAATCACCCTTCTTCGTTTCTCTATAGCCTCCATCAGGTGCTTGGTGTTTTTGTTTTTCTCCATGCGCATCAGTTTTTCTGTGACCAGAGAAGTGCCATAGATGGTGGCCAGCTTGGATTTGAGTTCCTCTCGGAGCCTGGTATCCGTCTCAATACTTTCTATGGCATTATAGAGGGTCATGGCTTCCTCCTGATTGAAGAAGAGCAGGTCTGATAATTGCTTGTGAATGGCTGTTCCTGTGGCCAGTCGTATATGGTGGTGGTCTGTGAGTACCACATATCCGGCTTCGTTGAAGGTGTTGATGTAGCGGTATATGGTTCGTCGGTCCACACCCAACTGTTCTGCCATTTTGCTGACGGAATAACGGCGTGTACGCTGAAGCATCATAGCCAGCATTCGTAAGGCTCTGTCCTGTTTTGGTTGCTCCATGATGGGGTAATACAGTATAGTTTCAAATATTTGTAAAATTACATAAAATTGTATTCTCCTGCAACATCTTGAAGCAGAACTTTCTGCATGAGAAGTCGTTTGGGGCTTGTGAATCCCGAATCTTTGTCTTAAATTTGCATAAGATTAGAACATTATACAGACATTCCTTTGGCAACAACGAACATACACGAACAGGGCTGTAACTGTGAAATGGCCCACATGGAATCATCGCCTTTGCGTGATTCTGACAAGCATGGTTCATACGATCATGTGCTTAAGTATACTGGAGTTTTTGGGGGAGTTCAGATTCTCAAGTTGCTGGCATCTGTGGTGCGCAATAAACTTACTGCTATTTTCTTGGGCGGTAAAGGTGTTGGTCTGATTTCTGTCTATAATTCCATCTCAGAGTTTGTTGTTTGCAGCAGCAACCTGGGCGTTCCTCTCAATGCCACGCGTCAGTCAAGCGAACTGCTTGAGGAGGGTGATGCCGAACGGATTCAGCACTTTATTATTGTGGTGCGCACCTGGGTTTTGCTTACAGCTCTATTGTCTGTTGTCTTGTGTTCCCTGCTTTCTCCATTGGTCAGCTATATTCTGTTTGATCAGGAGTTTAGCCATTGGCCACAGGTGATGACCATGATTCCTGTGGTGGTAAGTTTTCTGGTGGCTGAGGGTGAATGTGCTGTTCTCAAGGGCTTGCGTAAGGTTCGCCAGGTGGCCATTATAGAGACGGTAATAGCCATTGCCACCTTGTGCCTGACCGTACCGTTCTATTATCTGATGGGTATGCGTGGCGTGGTGGTTGGTCTTATCTGTAGCAGTTTTGCTGCTTTGGTGGTTCATCTGTGGTTCACCCTGCGTATAGCTCCCTATCGCGTACGTCTGTTTGACAGACAGGTATTGCGTGAGGGATTGCCTATGGTGACCAAGGGTATTCCCTATGTGTTGGCAGGTGTATCCACGGCTGCTCTCGGCATGGCTATTCCTGCTCTCATCCAGCTGAGTGGCACTCTGGCCGATGTAGGTTATTATCGTATGGGTTATGGTTTGATGGTAGGTTATGCAGGCATGGTGTTCATGGCACTCGAAGCCGATTATTATCCTCGTCTGTCCTCGGTGAATCATAGTCTGGAGCGTTTCAATCGCACCATCAACCAGCAGATAGATGTGTGTGTGCTCATTGTAACGCCTTTCCTCATCCCTCTTATCGTATTGATGCCCTGGATTATCCGTATCCTTTTCAATGGGGAGTTTCTTGTGGCAGAGAATATGGCTGTCTGTGCTGCCTTCTATACCTTCCTGCGTGCCATCATGCTGCCCGTCTCTTACTCTTCTTTGGCCAAGGGCGATTCCATGGTGTTTCTGATAATGGAGGTTGCCAGCAATATTGTCATGGGGTTACTCTTCTGGTGGCTCTACAGTTCGTGGGGGCTCATTGGCGCAGGCATAGCCTTGTCCCTGAATGCACTTTATGATGTGGTGTGCGTATTGCTTGTATATGGCAAATTATATGGTTGTCGTGTGGAGCGTGCCACATGGCGCTTGTGTATTGTTCAAGCATTATCCTTGTCTGTAGCCGTAGCTTGCTGCCTGCAGGATAATATCTGGATCCGTTATGGCATCGGGCTTGTTCTCTTCATTTTCTCCCTGCGGTACAGTCTGAGGCTTTTGTCACGCCGTTCGGGATTCTTCCAGCGTGTGGCTTCCCGATTCCGACATGACTGAGGATAGGGTAGAGCATCCCTATTCTTGTCCCAGACAGATTAGTCGGAAATCACATTTCTCGCAGGTGCTTGGGTTGTCACATTGGGTGAAGGAGATGTCTGGTGTGAAGATTTCCGTGATTCGTTCTTTCAGCCCTTCC
>JBJFDX010000003.1:0-3451 GCA_051890235.1 Bacteroidaceae bacterium
AGGGCTCCCTCCTGAAGGAGTGCGGCAAAGGTATGAGCAGCATTCTCCATCTGCTGAACATCGGTGACCTGCATGATAGCATGGTCTTCCTTGAGGAAGGATTCCTTGCCGATAACCTTGGGATAACCCACGATGATGCGGCTGGGATAGAGGTTGTCATAGAGGGCTTTGCTCTC
This sequence comes from Bacteroidaceae bacterium, assembly GCA_051890235.1. Taxonomy (GTDB): domain Bacteria; phylum Bacteroidota; class Bacteroidia; order Bacteroidales; family Bacteroidaceae; genus Physcousia. The sequence goes on from JBJFDX010000003.1 coordinate 177, forward strand.
ACGAAGGAACTCAGGTGAGAAGAGAAGGTTAAACTGCTTGACTCCTCTCTGTGCATACTTGAGGTAGAGACTGCGTGTGTAGCCCACAGGTATGGTGCTCTTGATGACCATAACAGCAGAGGGATTGACCTGCAGAACGAGGTCGATGACCTCCTCCACGTGTGAGGTGTCGAAATAATTCTTCTTTGCATCGTAGTTGGTAGGCGCTGCTATCACCACGAAATCAGCATCCCCATAAGCTTTCTCACCATCCAGAGTAGCGGTGAGATGCAACTCCTTCTCGGCAAAATACTTTTCGATATACTCATCCTGAATAGGCGAGATGCGCTGATTAATCTTATCCACCTTCTCGGGAACGACATCCACGGCAGTTACCTGATGATGCTGCGAAAGGAGTGTGGCAATACTGAGACCCACATATCCGGTACCAGCCACAGCCACCTTTATATCTTTAATTTCTCTCATATATATATGAATGTAATTTTATTCTTGTACCTTATAATTATGTCACAGGAAAGGACGGAGGTTACTTTGGGTGATGGGAGGAATGAGTTCCCCTGGAACTACAGACGGTATCCTTCGCCTCGTGAATCAGGTCCTACGGCGTACTGCCCTCCAGGCAGGTTCTTGTATTGTGCGTTAGTAGTCCGAGGGCGTTGCCCTCGGTTACTCATGGTAGTGCCTTCCAGGCACCGGAGTGCATACGAATATCTATGTGACGGTACTGCTCTCTATTACATGACCTACAGGACCTATATGCTACACGTATCACTCTGATGCCTGGAGGGCAGTACTTTGAGTAACCGGCGTACACCGGAACGAAGTGGAGGTGTGCCCGGTCCTCTACCTCTCACCACCCCTCTGCCTGGAGGGCAGTACGCCAGAGGACCGGCCTCCCAAGGCGAAGGATACTGTTTGTGGCTCCGATGGAGCCTATTTTGTACAGCCAAAGGCTGATATTTTGTTTTCTGTGGGCTTGGGATGTCATGCGAAGCAGGACAGGGTGAGGTTGTCATGGGGCTGCTGCCAAGACAGGAGGTTTTGAGCAGAGACCTATGACAGAGTCACCAAGGCCATCGGCCTCCTAAGCCCAGAGAAACTTTTTGATCTAACTATCCGTTCAATCCGTCCAATCCGTTCCAATCCGTGTTGAAAGAAAACTATCCTCTGGGGTACAGCATCAAGGAAAACTATTTCTTATCCAGGGATTCGTACTTGGAATTGTTGGATTTGAATTCCGGAACTATCTCCTTCATCTTCTTTACAATGGCCATATCGTCGAAAGACTGTGAGATGCGATACAAGTCTATCTCGTTTTGGAGAGCGAGCTCATAGGGATACTCACGCACCTGAGCCACCATAATCTTGGGATGATCAGTGGGTTTGCTGTTTTCCTTGGTGGCAAGCAATTCCTCATAGAGTTTCTCACCCTCACGCAGGCCGGTGAACTGAATAGAGATATCCTTGGCCCCCGACAGGTCTATCATGCGCTGGGCAAGGTCGGCTATACGGACAGGTTTACCCATATCAAAGACATAAATCTCACCTCCATGCCCCATCGTTCCTGCTTGCAATACCAGACGGCACGCCTCAGGAATGAGCATGAAGTAACGAATGATGTCTGGATGTGTAACAGTGACAGGACCACCCTTGCGAATCTGATCCTTGAAGATAGGGATCACCGAACCATTCGATCCTAAAACATTACCAAATCGTATGGTGACAAACTGAGTGGTGCGTCGGCCTGTACGCTGAGTCTCTTCCCATAGTTTGTTATTGAGCGCCTGACAATAAATCTCACAGATACGCTTGCTGCACCCCATCACATTGGTGGGATTGACGGCCTTGTCCGTACTGATCATAACAAACTTGCGGGTACCATACTTGACAGCAAGATCTGCTATCACGCGCGTACCATATATATTATTCTGAACAGCTTCGGCAGGATTATCCTCCATCATCGGCACATGCTTGTATGCTGCAGCATGGAATACATACTCTGGCCGATACTCTGCAAAGATCTTTTCCATGCGGTCTTCCTTACAGATGCTGGTGACGATGGTTTCCACATGCAGGTCCCTGTGATTATGAGACATGAAGAGGCGCACATCGTGCATGGGAGACTCTGCCTGATCAATAAGGATGAGATGAGAAGGATGGAACTGAGCCACCTGACGAGCCATCTCCGAACCAATACTGCCGGCAGCACCTGTGATGAGGATACGCTTGTCACGAAGCATCTCACCTATGGCATCCATGTCTATCTCAATCTTATCACGAGGAAGCAGATCCTCAATCTCAACCTCACGCAACTGCAGATGGGTGAGTTCGCTCTTGCCATCCCACTCTTTAGCCATGGGAACCATCATAATCTTGATGCCTGCACTGATCAGTCGGTCAACGAGGGTGGTTCTGTTGGTAAACTGTTCTGATTGAATGGGAGAGACAAAGATGACCGTGGCCTTCTTTTCCTTCATGCGTTCCACTATCTCGTCATTGTCATAATAGACAGGTATGCCCAACAATCGGGACCCATCCAGGGTGATATCAGAAGAAACGAAACCAGCCAATCGGAATGGTTCATCCACAGAATTAAGAACACTCTTTGCAAGAGCAATACCACCCGTCTGGCAACCATAGATAAAAACGTTCTTGGCTTTTACAGAGTGACGGAGTGAATCATGAAGCGTCTTCACGAACACACGCAAAGCCCACATCATGCTGGTGGCCAGGATGAAGATGAGTACGGCACTCTTGAACCTGGGGAAATAGAGGTCGGGCACGAAAGTGTCATGCACCTGAAGCTGATGAAGCAGGCAGACAATAGCACACGAAGTGGCCACAGAGTATGCCAGTCGGTTCAAGTCAACAAATGAACTGTAGCGAAGGACTCCCCTATAGGTATGAAACGCAAAGAAGGAAAGCACAAAGACAAGCAGACTGACCATTAACCCAAAGGACACATGGACAAAATGGTCAACGAGCATCTGTGCTCCATACTGGAGATAATAGACTGCCAGTCCGGATATGAAAACCATAAAGCAGTCAATCATGAGGATACACCAGTATGGGAGTGCCCCTCGGGATAAAAACCAATTAAGTAATCTTTTGATTGGGTTCATAGTAAATCTATCAATATATGTGCGGTAAAATGGAATGGTCGAATAATATCGAATTATGATTTGTCTTGAAAGCCAGTCGGAGTTAAGATAATCTCAAGGAAATAGGTCTTCCAACCATAACTCTTATTTCTAAAACTAACTCCAGCTATGTAT
>JBJFDX010000004.1:0-3440 GCA_051890235.1 Bacteroidaceae bacterium
TGGCAGAACTGGTATCTTCCTCTCAATATTCTGCATTACAAGGGAGAAAGTACCGTGAAGAGTAGTTTCAAGTATGTGCACATCTTCTATAATGCCATGCTCATCTTCTTCAACAAACATTATGGCCGCAGATATCGTATCCTGGGCATCCTGATTCGTTTGGCTGTATATGTACGTGCCCTTATGGATGCTCTGCTGCGTATTTGGCAACGGGTGTTGCGCCTGTTTCGATGTCCCGCCACTCCTGTTTCTTTTGAGTACCTCTGTTTCGATATTGATGCTCAACCCATCAGTCAGGTGCTCCAGCAACTACACAAACAAACGGCTCCCAGACGTGTTCTGAAAACGCAATCCTGGCGTACGGGCTTAGTAATCAGCCACGATTCCGTTAGTCCCTTGAAACAGGAGAAAGACAAGATTAGTAACTAAGTTCCCACGCCCATGCTAAGAGATGATGCTGTAATACTCAGAGCCATAGAGCCAGAGGACCTGGAATTGATGAGTCTGATAGAGAACGATATGAGATTGTGGGATTGTACAGATACCACAGTTCCCTATTCTACTTTTGTCCTGCGGGAATACATCAAGCACAATACCTGTAATTTCTATGATGATCATGAGGTGCGAATGACTATTACTCTTCCACAGGGGGAGGCTGTAGGCTTTGTCGACTTGCGTAATTACGAGCCCAGACATCAGCGTGCTGAGGTGGGAATTGTCCTCATGCCAGAATATCAGCATCTTGGATTGGCTCAGAGAGCCATATGTCTCTTGATGGAATATGCCACATGCGTGCTTCATCTTCATCAGGTTTATGCTCACGTTCAGGCTGGCAATCTTCCGGCTCTTCGTCTTTTCAGTAAGACGGGATTCCTGCATACTGCCACGTTGTTCCAATGGACTCGTTGCGTAAGCGGGTGGAGTGACGTAATGGTTTATCAAAAGTTTCTGGATGAATAAATCTTCTTCTGTTTCTGTCTTCATGCCTGTTATTCCCGCGTAGTCCACCGAGAGGTCGGCTCCGTACTTCTCAGCCACCTTGTCCATCAGTTCCTCCGTGTGCCTCCAGTCATATCCGTTGGTCTCCGCATCGGCAAGCACCTGGTCTATGCCTGCATAGTAACTGTCCAGATCCTGTCCGTACTTCACCCTGTCGAGCTCGTCTGTGGTGTTCTTCTCCTTGAGAGCATTGCGCACGGCCATGTCTCTGTTACGCTCTATGCCGTGCTTGGCCATCAGGTAGTCGCACAGTTCTCTTCCTTCGCCTCTCTCGTAGTTCCTCGTTGCGCCTATTAGCTTGAGGATGGCCTTCTGCATAGGCAGTGCCAGCAGACTGTCGAACTGCTTCATGTCGTTGGCGTTCCTGCTGCTCAGTGAGAGCATGGATCGGTAGGTATCCTCTATGGACGATATCTCTCGGCCTGTCTCCCTCGCTATCAGTTTCTGGAACTCATCAACGCTGGCGAGATAATCCCAGTATCCTTCCTTGGCGAAGAATGAAGCCCTGCTCATCTCTCTGTCCCATGCCTGCTGCATGGCTGAGTAGGCGAGTCCCACTCCTCTGCTGTTGTTGCGCAGGGAAGCCCTTGCACGCTCATTGGCTCTCGTCCTGCCTGCCTGCGCGAAGATGTCATCTCCTTCGTAGTCATCATTCTCCTTCTCCCCGGCATACTTCTTAGCGAAATACTCTCTACTTGGGAAGTCTTTGATGGAACGTTGGTTCTCTGCAATAGCCTTCAACAGATTCTTGTCTGAGAAGTCAAGATCTCTGCGAACGTAACCGCGCATACCCATGGCAACATAACTTTCGTCATGAGCGGGCTCCAGCGCGTCATAATCAAAGTTCTCCGCCTTGCGCTTCAGTCCTTCCTCGTCAAGTCCAAGCTCCTTCAAGCGTTCATCGGTCATTGGTTCTCCGCTCTTTCTGTCAAACCATTCACCTCCTGCCTCTTGATTGAGTCGCTTTGCTTCCTCATCATTCAACGCACGCTTTATACGATATGCTCCTGTGATAATCATCGCTGGAATGTTCGGATTCGCATTTGTGCGGTAAATATAGTAACCGTCCTTTGGTATGTATGGCAGGCCTGCTTGACTGTGCTCATACTTACCATTGGCATTCACACCGTACTCCCATGCCTCCAGCTGATAATCTATGTCGGCAGCATATTCCACCTCGAAGAACACTACGTCATCAGGTATTCTGTCCTTGATGACCTTAGTGTCACCCTTAACGGCAAACTGGGATGCGTTAGGATAGGGAGCAAGGTGCTTGCCTGGTCGCCAAGCCAAAGGCTTACCGTTAGCGTCACGCACGTTTACCCGTCCGCGAGTATTCTCTATAGGATAACCGTCCTTGTCTCGCTTTATCTTGCCCGTATCTGCATTGAGCCATGTGTGAGGAGGTGCGCCTACTGACTCGTCTTCTATCATCTTCGGATGAAGAGACACACTTCCATCCTCGTGCCTCTTCACGATAAACACTGCGTATGCGGTCTTTGTCTTCTTCGGAGCTGGTTCTCTTCGCAAAGAGAATCTTGTCGTTATGTCATCAACATTCTCATCAGCAAACTGGTACCTCAAGTCGGATAACTCCGGGGTATATCCTCCTTCCTTAAGTTTCTTTTTAACGTCATCAAGCCTGCTTAGAGCCTCTTCCGCTCTTGACCTGTTGACCTCTGACATCTCCACACTGGCGAGCACATCCTTGTAGTTGATGATTGACTGCTCAACCTCCTTGGCATACTCACGCATGGGCAGTTCAACATCTACGCGCTTCTCCCTGTTGTTTCGGAATGGACTGAATTCGTTGATATTGGCTTTGGCTATAGTCATATCCGTCTTCTGCTGGTTGGGATTTCCGTCCATGGTCCAGTAGCATGACGCTGCCACGCCCCAATGGTCTGACATCCGATAGACATCTCCCTTTTCATGGTCTACAAGATATTCGCTGTTGCTCATAGGGCTGTGCGTGTATTCATACTTGTCCGAGTTCTTCATCTCCTCCCATGTAGACTTAACATCCTCTGTAGGTACGCTCCTGAAGTCCGCCTTCGTGCTGATAAAGTAGTCATCCGTCGTAGGATTGGGGAACATCTCTCTGTATCCTCTCGTAGGATTGGCTACGAAGTTCTCAAGATACTTCTTGGCCGTATTCACGTTTGCGCCCTTCACCCATCTGTCGTACACCTGCCATCCTGTTGTCTCATTCAGTCTCTCTGTAAGGCTCTTGTTGTATCTCCTGTTCCAGTTAGGCCTGTCAGGTCTGTTCGGGTTCCTTCCGTTCAGCATGTCCCTAAGTACGCTGTCAGCCACATCATCCGCGCTCGTGAATCGTATGCCGAGCATGCTGGCCACGCGCTTCCAGAAGTTGTTCAGGGCAGCACGTACATTCTCCACGGCTTTCATTGCTGATGCCACGGAGAACACGTCACCGCCTT
>JBJFDX010000005.1:0-3434 GCA_051890235.1 Bacteroidaceae bacterium
GAGAGATATACTTATCATCAGTACAATTGGCCGTTTCACCTTTCTTGGCAAACACCACAGGAACATCGTACAGGTCACCCAGCAGCACGCCAATAGCTATTCCGCTGGCTTCGATGGTGAGAATCTTCGTTACGGGTTTCCCACGAAAGCGTCTCTTGAACTCATATGCAATCTGACGCATAATGTCGATGTCAATCTGGTGATTCAGGAAGTTGTCCACCTTCAGGATATTGCCCTGCTTGACAGAGCCCTCCTCCATAATCTTCTGCTCAAGGAAATTCATAAACTGATGCAAAATTGAATATGTGAAAATAACATTATACATACAAAATTACATTATTTTCACAACTTATAGTTCATATCTGAAGGAAAAAGACGATTCAAACGAGAAAAGAACCTGGGAAAAGGGAAATAACTCATTCCGTTTAGCCCAGCACACCTTCGTTCTCTTAAAATTTTACCTTTTTCCCGCAAATACTTGCCGTCAAAAACAGACAATCGACTAATCGTCCAATGCTAAGGAAAAAGCCTTCAGGGCCGTTCTCGGAGGAGTTGTTGACATTCCTCCTTGTTTAGGCTATCAAAACTCCGCACGTAATAATGGAAACTGAAATTGATTTGCAACCGACTTTTCAGACTGATCCGAAATGCGGACCAAGATGTCAACATAATATGTAAAGCAAGAAAGAGGGTGTGTCTGCTTTGATTCCCCTCTGAACTGAAGCTCTATTCCATGATGCTTCAGCAGGACGAGACTCCGGCCTGACAAAGACGGCATCAGAACGTGTAGCCAACACGCAGAACATGGTCCTTGTGACTACCGTCATTGAAAAGGCCGCCAAATCCATAACCGAGATACAAACCTTTATATACCTGCAGACCTAACGTAAAGTCAAGTGCGAAGCAATGAACAGCATCACTTCCGTCCACGGTCGTCCTCATGCCTCCGTAACCAAGGTCGAGTGCTGCAAACACCTTCAGATTGGGACCGAATGAGGGGCTATATCCGCGCAAACCTGTGGTGAGCTCCCACTCGTGGGCATCTACATAATTACCATAGTCAAAGGCGTACTTCAGATTGAAGAGATCCCATGCCAGATACTGGTTGAAGTTTTTCTGAATACGACTACCAATCTCAAATTCGCTACCGATGCCGCCTTCCACAGCATAGGTAAAACCTTTTTCTTGCTGAGCCATTATCGTAGAGGTGCTCATGAGGGCCACCATAGCCCAAACCAATACTTTCTTCATAATGTTATAAAATTGAAAATTCTCTAACGAGGACAAAGGTTGCCCTATTGCATCATTATTCCTTAGATTATCCATTTTAACTACAGGGTAAAGTCTGATAACGGGAATGGAGCGCAAGACTATCATCACGCTATCCGAAAAATCGTACGTTCTGTTCTGCAAGAGCTTGCATGCTGGGCAATACACAATCGGCTCCCGACTCCCAAAGGACAGAATCAGGAAGAGTTCCCGTATTAAGAGCCAGCGTATAGATGCCTGCCGAACGACCGGACTGCACCCCCAAAGGAGCATTCTCCACCACCATAGCCTCATCGGCAAGCACACCAGCCTTTTGAAGTCCTATCAGATAAGGTTCCGGATGAGGTTTCCCATGCACAACATCGAAGGCAGTAACCATATAGTCCTCGTGAAAACAACCGGGGAAGGCCTGCTCAAGGCGATCAAGCAACGAGCGTTGTCCGCTCCCCGTCACCAGCACTATTCGCACGCCTTTGGCCTTAACAGCCTCAAGCACATCTCTGGCATAAGGCATGGGGGAAGCCTCGGGAAGCGTATTAAAGAGGTCGCTCTTCACTCTATAAATCTCCTCTATTTCCTGATCTGTTGCCTTTCTGCCCCAAGTACGCATGGCCAGCATATCCACCGTTCCGCTACCCGTACGTCCCTCATTCATATATACTTCCTGAGAGGTCATGTGCAGGCCGAAACGCTTTACGGCCTCGCACCATGCATATACATGATTAGGCATGGAGTCAAAGAGAACCCCATCCATATCAAAAAGAACGGCCTTGAGGTTCTTCACCCCAGGACCGTTCTGATAATCTGCTTGTCTGTTCAAAATATCTGGATATTTTTATACTTATTTCTGAAGACGCACCTTAATGGCTTCCGTTTCCTTCTCATAACCGGGCTTACCCAAAAGGGCAAACATGTTCTTCTTGTAGGCCTCCACTCCAGGCTGATTGAAAGGATTCACACCCAAGATAAGTCCGCTGATGCCACAAGCTTTTTCAAAGAAATAGATGAGCTGACCCAGATTGTAAGCATCCAAGCGAGGCACACTCACGCGGATGTTGGGCACGCCACCATCCACATGAGCCAACTGAGTTCCCAGTTCAGCCATTTTGTTCACTTCGTCCACACGCTTTCCTTCCAGGAAATTCAGTCCGTCCAAATTCTCTTCATCGTGAGGGAAGAGGAGTTTGTGCTCAGGTTCCTCAACACTCACCACGGTCTCAAAAATAGTACGCTCACCCTCCTGAATCCATTGTCCCATGGAATGCAGGTCGGTACTGAAATCCACAGCAGCAGGGAAGATACCCTTGAGCTCTTTACCTTCCGATTCACCATAGAGTTGCTTCCACCACTCATTCATATAATGTAACTTTGGTTGGAAGTTCACCAAAATCTCTATCTTCTTACCCTCTTGATAGAGTGCGTTACGCACAGCAGCATACTGAGCGCTGGGATTCTGGCTGAAAGGAACATCGGGAGCAGTGGCACGTTCCATGTCAGCGGCACCCTGTACCAAACTTACAATATCAAATCCAGCTACGGCAATGGGAAGCAGACCCACAGGAGTAAGCACGCTGAATCGACCGCCCACATTATCAGGAATCACAAAAGAGGTATATCCCTCGCGGTCAGCAGTAGTGCGTGCAGCACCCTTCTTAGCATCCGTTACAGCCACGATGACCTTGCGAGCCATCTCCAGACCGCGCTGTTCCTCACATTGTTTCTTGAGCAGACGGAAGGCAAGGGCTGTCTCTGTAGTAGTTCCGCTCTTACTGATGTTGATGACTCCGAAATTACGACCACGCAGATATTCGGTGAGTTCATACAGATAATCCTCACCGATGTTGTTTCCAGCAAAGAGTATATTGGGATTCTCGCCCTTGTTGGTGAGCCACTGGAAACTGTTGCCCAAAGCCTCTATCACAGCACGTGCACCCAGATACGAGCCGCCGATGCCAGCCACAACCACCGTGTCACAATGTTCACGAAGAGTATTGGCACATGCCTGCAGTTGCTGCAGGAATTCGGGAGTTATCTGACTGGGCAGATGAAGCCAACCAAGAAAATCATTACCTGCACAGGTAGCATTCTCCAGAGCCTGCTGAGCAGAAGCTACTGCACTCTCATAGAAAGAGATAGCCTCGGGAGCAAGCAGCGATTTACTGATG
>JBJFDX010000006.1:0-12588 GCA_051890235.1 Bacteroidaceae bacterium
GGCACAGCAGATGAAGAGCATGCAGTACATGATGCTCATCATGCCCGTCATATTCTTCTTCATGTTCAACAATTACAGTAGCGGACTCTGCTATTACTATTTCCTGTCTGGACTCACCAGCGTGCTCACCATGTGGTATCTGCGTAAGACTACCGATGATGCAAAACTGCTGGCTAAGTTGGAGGCTTACAGACAACAGCACAAGAATGACCCCAAGAAGACTTCCGGGATGGCTGCCCGACTGGAGGCTCTGCAAAAGATGCAGGAAGAGCAGGCTCGCCGTGCCAGGAAATAAAACAACCAACAGATAATCATGAGAATAAGAACTATCATAGCAGCAGCCCTCGCGGGGGCTGCTCTATCCGTTTCAAACAATATGTCAGCCAACGACTTGATGACACCCGAAACTCTGTGGAGTATGCATCGGCTGGGGAGTTTTGATGTCTCACCACAGGGCAATCTCATTGTATACACAGTAAGTACCCCCGACATAGAAGCCAACAAAAACAGAACTGCTATCTGCCTGATAAAGCCGGATGGTACAGCTCGTGTGCAACTCACACAAGGCAAGGAGAGCCAGGTGGAGCCTGCTTTTGTGATGGGCGGAGAGCGAATTGCTTATCTACAGGGTGGTAATCTGTGGACCATGCTTTGTGATGGTTCTGACAGAAGGCAGCTTTCACAGGGAGGGGATATCGAAGGTTTCAAGTTCTCACCCGACGGCCATTATGTGATTGTCATCCGGCAGGTGGAATCCACCGCAAGCATCATGCCTAAGGAGAAGGACCTGCCTCTGGCTACTGGACTGGTAATCAATGATATGAATTATCGCCATTGGGATCAGTACGTGCAGACCATCCCGCACATCTTTCTGGCCTCTGTGGGCGAAGAGGGGCTTGGAGAAATGAAGGACCTGCTTGAGGGAGAACCTTATGAGTGCCCTGTATTGCCCTTCGGAGGTTCGGAACAGTTCTGCTGGAGTCCTGATGGCACGCAGATTGCTTACACCAGCCGCAAGAAGACGGGGGTGGATTATGCCACCAGTACTGATACGGATATATATATATATAATGTAAAGACGGGGCAGACTGCCAATGTGTGCAAGCCCAAGGGTTACGTGGAGCCCAAGGCTGATGCCCTGAAGAGTCTGGAGAAGCAGGCCAAGAACCAGGCCACAGAGGATATCAATGCAGGCTATGACCAGGACCCACAGTTCAGTCCTGACGGCAAACTGCTGGCTTGGAAGAGCATGGAACGGGATGGATATGAGAGTGACCGCTTGCGTCTGTGTATCCTGGATTTGGAAACAGGAAAGAAGAGTTATGTGACAGAGCAGTTTGAGAGTGGTGTGGATGCCTTCTCTTGGGCTGACGACAGCAAGACTCTGTACTTCACAGGTGTATGGCAAGCACGTACAATGGTATATCAAACCAATCTCAAGGGCGAGGTGGAGGTTCTCACCTCAGGCGATTATGATTATGGTACTGTGGTTCCCATACCTGGTACCAAGCAGTTGCTTGCCAATCGCCACAGTATCTCGGCTCCCGATGATCTGTATTTGCTCACTCCCGTTAAGCGCAAAGGTATCATTATCAACCAGGTAACCTTTGAAAACAGAGAGATTCTCTCATCACTTACCATGGGTGAGGTGAAGGAGCGCTGGGTGAACACCACCGACGGCAAGAAGGAGCTCTGCTGGGTGATATATCCTCCTCACTTCGACAAGAACAAGAAATATCCCACTCTGCTCTTCTGTGAGGGCGGACCGCAAAGTCCTGTAAGTCAGTTCTGGAGTTACAGATGGAATTTCCAGATTATGGCAGCTCATGGATATATTGTCATCGCGCCCAACCGCCATGGACTCCCTGGCTTCGGTATGGAGTGGCTGGAGCAGATAAGTGGAGATTATAGTGGCCAATGTATGCAGGATTATCTGTCGGCCATTGACGACATCTGCCGGGAGAGTTATGTTGATCAGGATTGCCTGGGTTGTGTTGGTGCCAGCTTTGGCGGATATAGTGTCTATTGGCTGGCAGGTCATCACGATAAGCGTTTCAAGGCCTTTATCGCTCATGACGGCATCTTCAACACCACTCAGCAGTATTATGAGACCGAGGAGATGTGGTTCCCCAACTGGGACTTGGGAGGTACCCCCGACCGTAATCCTCAGGCCAAGGCTTTTGCCGAGAGTCCTCATCTCTATGTGGACAAGTGGGATACCCCCATCCTGTGCATTCACGGTGAGAAGGATTATCGCATATTGCACAGTCAGGGTCAGAGTGCTTTCATCGCGGCTCGCATGCATGGCATACCTGCCCAGCTGCTTCTCTATCCCGATGAGAACCATTGGGTGCTGAAGCCTCAGAACGGTATTCTCTGGCAGCGTACCTATTTCCGCTGGCTTGACCGCTGGCTGAAGGCTGATACTCCGAAGTAATAACATATCACATAAAGACAAATCCAATGAATCAGATTGCTAAAGCAAAACTTAGCGACAATGCAGCCACGCGCTGGCTTGCACTCATCATCGTGAGTGCCACCATGATGTTCGCCTATTTCTTCACCGACGTGATGTCTCCCCTGGAGGCCATGCTGAGTGAGAGTCTGGGCTGGAACGGCAATGAATATGGTTTCTTCTCGGGAGCATATGGTCTCATCAACGTCTTCCTGCTCATGCTTTTCTTTGGCGGTATCATCCTTGATCGCATGGGTATTCGTTTCACGGGCTTGCTCAGCTGCGTGCTCATGCTTGTGGGAGCCGTCATCAAATGGTATGCGGTGAGTCAGGTAGATACTCAGTCGGTGGTGGAAGGTTTCCACCTGGACCTGCTTATTGTGCAGATAGATAATCCCCACACCAGCAACCTTCTGGCAGCCTTGGGCTTCAGTATCTTTGGCGTAGGTGCCGAGACGGCCGGTATCACCGTGAGCAAGGTGATTACCAAGTGGTTTACAGGTCATGAGTTGGCTTTGGCCATGGGGCTTCAGGTAGCCACCGCCCGTTTCGGTACGGCTGCCGCCCTCTTCTTCTCCCTTCCTATTGCCCAGCGCTGGGGAGGCGTGCCCACCAGTATAGCCTTGGGGTGTGTGCTTCTCTGCATTGCTTTGGTGGCCTATGTGGGTTACTGCTTTATGGACAAGAAGTTAGACGAGAGTGTCAAGTCCTGTTCCGAGGGTGTGAATGGAGGTTCAGAGGCCGAGGATGAGCAGTTCCATCTGAGTGACCTGGGAGCTATCTTCTCCAATCCCGGTTTCTGGATTATCTGCCTGCTCTGCCTGATGTTCTACGGAGGTGTATTCCCATTCCTCAAGTTTGCCACCAAGCTAATGATAGACAAGTATGGCGTGTCTGCCGAGTGGGCTGGCAGTATCCCTGGCATGCTTCCTTTCGGAACCATCATCCTCACCCCAGTCTTCGGAGGCATCTATGACCGTAAGGGTCATGGTGTGGTGCTGATGATCTTGGGTAGTGTGCTGCTTACCTTGGTGCACGTGCTCTTTGCTCTCCCCATGCTGGATGGATGGTGGATAGCCATTGCCTGCATGATACTTTTGGGTATTGCCTTCTCGCTGGTTCCCAGTGCCATGTGGCCCTCTGTGCCCAAGATTATCCCCATGAAGCAGTTGGGTAGTGCCTTTGCCATCATCTTCTTCATTCAGAATATCGGACTGAGCCTTATCCCCATGGGTATAGGACGTGTCAACCAGATGAATACCTCGGCTGATGGTGTGACAGATTACACCCACACCATGCTCATCTTTGCTTTCTTCGGTCTCGTCTCCATCCTGCTGGCTCTCGAGCTCCTTCACCTGGACAGGAAGAAGCATTATGGTCTTGAGGAGAAGAACTGCAAATAACCTTCTGCTCTGCGTCTGTGCCAAACGTGAGTTGAGATTGACTCAAAGATTAACTGCGTCTGCGTCAAAGGTAAACGGCGTTTGGGAGAAGTTCAAGAGTAAGTCAATACATAGATAAATGCCGGTGCCCTACATCCTTGATTTCCATCGGGATGGGGGCATCGCTGTTTTTGTCTCCTGCTGATGGGGGTGCTGTGCACATGGCAAACATACTGACTTTACCTTTTCACCTTTTACCTTTTTGTTTGGAGGATGTGGTGGTGCAGGTGAAGACTGAGGGGTGAGGATGATTTTTTTTTTCTTATTGTCATAGGATTGTTGCAATAAAGTTTATGTCACTTTAACATAATTTATTACTTTTGCGACGTGAATAAGAAAACATACTAATTTTTCAATCAATTAACGTTAAACTATCAGTTTATGCAGAAAAGATTGCTTTTTCTTCTTGCCTTGCTGATGACGGCGATGTCGTCTGCTATGGCACAGGTGACCACCTCGAGCTTGTCAGGCATGGTGGTTGCAGATGGCGAGGAGGTAATTGGTGCCACCGTGGATGTGGTACACAAGCCTTCGGGCACTCATTATCGGGCTGTGACCAATGACAAGGGTGTCTACACCATCAACGGTATGCGTGTGGGCGGACCTTATGAGGTTATGGTCAAGTGTATTGGTTTTGCCGACCGCAAGGTGGATGGTATCAACCTGCAGTTGGGTGAGACTTACAACTTGAAGACAAATCTCAATGAGAGTGTCAAGGAAATGCAGGAGGTGACGGTAACGGCCAAAGGCTCCAAGTTCAGTTATGAGCAGACTGGTGCCAGCACGAATATCTCCAATGAGCAGATGCTGGCCATGCCTACCGTGAGCCGTAGCGTGACCGATTTCACCCGTCTCTCTCCCTATGGTGGTAACGGCATGACCTTTCAGGGCAGCGATGGCCGTACTGCCAACTTTACCGTTGACGGTGCCAACTTCAATAACAACTTCGGTCTGAGCAGTTCTCTTCCCGGAGGCGGCAATCCCATCTCCATGGAGGCCATCGAGGAACTTCAGGTGGTAATTTCCCCATTCGATGTTCGTCAGACGGGGTTCATCGGCGGTGCCCTCAATGCCATCACCAAGAGCGGTACCAATACCTTCAAGGGCCAGGCCTATGTCTATCATCAGAATGAGAATATGCGTGGCGATGCCGTTGAGAGCGATTTCATCTCCGGCTCCCGTGACAAGGACCGCACCACCACTTACGGCTTCACACTGGGTGGCCCCATCATCAAGAACAAGCTCTTCTTCTTCGTGAATGGCGAGCTGGTCAAGAGTCCCGGTACGGGTACTGCCTGGAGGGCTTCTGAGGATGGCATGGGTGATGCCGAGGCCTATAAGTCCTACACCACCGTTGCCGATATGCAGCGTGTGCAGGAGCATGTAGCTCAGAAGTATGGCTACAATACCGGCTCTTACACCAAGTTCCCCTCTGATGCCGATACCAAGAAGATTTTGGCCAAGATCACCTGGAACATCGATGACCGTAACCGCCTGGATGTGCGTTACAATTACACCACCAATTCCTCGTGGGTGATGCCTAACGCCAGTTCTATGGATGGCGGCACACGTTCGGCTTACAGCCGCGTAGGTCTCTATTCAATGGCATTTGCCAACTCGATGTACAGTCTGGAGAAGAATGTACATTCTGTATCCGTGGACCTGAATACACGCATCAACAACAAGCTCTCCAACCAGGTGCTGGCCACCTTCTCCAAGATTGATGACGTGCGCGGTACCAACTCCTCGGAGTTCCCCTTCATCGACATTCAGGACGGTACGGGTACCAACACCCAGTATATGTCCCTGGGATATGAGCTCTTCACCTACAACACTGCCGTGCACAACAATATCTTCAACATCAAGGACGAACTCATCTATTCCGTGGGTCGCCACAAGATCATGGGCGGACTCACCTATGAGTATCAGATGGCCGACAACCAGTATATGCGCAATGGTACCGGTTATTACCGTTACAGCAGCGTGGACGACTTCATCAACGGAGCTGCCCCCGAGGTGGTGTGTCTCACCTATGGTTACGGCGGCGAGAGTGAGCCTGCTGCCCGTGTGACCTTCAACAAGGCCGGTATCTATGCTCAGGATGAATGGAATGCCACCCAGAGGTTCAAACTCACCTATGGCTTGCGCCTGGACGGACTCTTCTTTGACAATGGTGACCTGATGACCAACAAGGCCATCTATGACCTGAATTACGACGGCCGCCATATCGATACCGGCAAGTGGCCCAAGGCTCAGATTACCGCTTCACCTCGCGTGGGCTTCAACTGGGATATTTTGGGCAACAAGACCTTGAAGTTGCGCGGAGGTACGGGTCTCTTTGCAGGCCGTCTGCCCCTGGTGTTCTTCACCAATATGCCCACCAACTCCGGCATGGTGCAGTATCAGGCACAGATCAACAGTAAGAATGCCTCGGAGCGTGGATTCAGCATGAGCGAGTTTGCCGGCGGACTGGTTACCGACCAAAATGGTCGTCCCACCATAGCTGCCCTTAAGGATAAGCTCATCGGACTGGGTTATCCCGAGAATATCACTCCCGAGCAGGGTACCGTGCCCTCCAGCATCTCGGCTGTGGATCATAAGTTCAAGATGCCTCAGGTGTGGAAGACTTCCCTGGCCGTTGACTATCAGCTGCCCGTTTCCTTCCCCTTCACCGTTACTGCCGAGGGTATTTTCAACAAGGTGGTCAATGATGTCACCATCTCCGACTGGAGCATGACCGACACCCGCGGTTACACCCGCTGGAACGGCGCCGACTGCCGTCCCATCTATCCCGAGACCTTCCGTACTCCCGGTACCAAGCAGGCCTTCGTGCTGGAGAACACCCACAAGGGATATGGCTGGAGTGCCAATGTAACCGTGAAGATGCGCCCATGGGACTTCCTGAGCCTCATGGCATCCTATACACACAGCGTGAAGAAGGAGCTCACCAGCATGCCCGGCTCCAATGCCGAGTCGGCCTTCACCTATGTGCCCACCATCAGCGGTCCCAACAACATCAATCTGCACAATGCCATCAACACCACCCCCGACCGCTTCATTGCCTCACTCACAGGTCATGACAAGAGCCACAATCACTACAGCCTCATTTATGAGACCTGGCGCGGCGGATACAATTACTCTTACATGCTGCAGAATGACATGAACGGCGACGGATATGCCTATGACGCACTCTATATCCCCACCGACAAGCAGGTGCAGGACGGACAGTTCCGCTTTGCCAGCGAGGACGACAAGACACGCTTCATGGACTATGTGCATGCCAACGGTTACCTCAAGGATCATCAGGGCGAGTATGCCGAGGCTTACAGCGTGTACAGCCCATGGGTGCACCGTGTGGATGTCAGCTACAAGCATGACTTCAAGGTGAAGGCCCGCAAGAGCATGAACACCCTGCAGCTGGGCTTCGACATCAAGAATCTGCTCAACCTCTTCAATTCCAGTTGGGGCGTGAGCAAGTACATGAACACCAAACTCAACGAGGGTCGCATCCTCAAGTATGAGACCACCGATGCCCAGGGTTATCCCGTGTTCTCCACTCCCACTACCGTATGCAAGGACATCAAGACCTTCGTGCCCAACCACAGCGTGGGCCAGTGCTGGTATATGTCCATCGGCGTGAAGTATATGTTCAACTGATGCCCTGCAGCACATATTTTATAAGTCAAACAATAAGAGTATATAGACATGAAACTGAGACATATCTTTGGAATGTGCCTGGCGGCTCTCATGGCCACGGCATGCTCCGAAAACGAAGTGATTGGCTTGATGGATGAGGTCAAGCTCAGCAGCAGCTTTGTGGCTATCCCTGCGGAAGGCGGACAGGCCACCTTCACCGTGGAGGCCAAGGGCGACTGGAAGATAGATGATATCGTCACCAAGATCACCACCAACAAGGACGGTAGCGTGGACACCACATGGTCACAGATGCCCTCATGGCTCACCGTCACTCCCACTCAGGGCACGGCAGGCAAGACCACCGTCACCCTGCAGGCCGACAGGACTGATTACGGCCGTCAGACCGAACTCCACATCCTTTGTGGCAGCAAGGTGCAGTATATCAACGTGCGCCAGGGCAGCCTGGAGGCAGCATCGGCCACATGTGCCGAGGTGAATGCGGGTGCCGACGGCAAGACCTACCGCGTGAAGGGCACCGTGACTCAGATTGCCAACACCACTTATGGCAACTGGTACATGGAGGACAAGACCGGAAGCGTGTACATCTACGGTACGCTGGATGCCGAGGGCAAGACCAAGAATTTCACCAGCCTGGGTATCGAGGTGGGTGACGTGGTCACCGTGGAGGGTCCCAAGAAGACCTACAACGGCACCGTGGAACTGGTGGATGTCACCGTGCTCAGCATTGAGAAGTGGATGGCCAAGCTCATCGGCGAGGACATCACACAGCCCAAGTCAGGCGGCACCTTTGACGTGAAGATTGCTTACAAGGGGAAGGGCTGCATGGTGAGCATCCCCGAGGAGGCCCGCGAGTGGATTTCCTACAGCAGCATGGACTATGTGCCCGGTATCCCCTCCAAACTGGAGCAGAACCCTGCCGACACCGCCGTGGTGCATTTCACCTGCGCCGAGAATGCAGGCGAAGCTCGTGTGACCACACTCAAGTTCGTATCCGAGAAGTATGATGCAGCCAAGGAGACCACTATCTCCACCACTGTGAGCGTGAAGGTAAGCCAGGATGGAGGCATCCGTGAGGTCACCTGCGCCGAGTTCCTCGCTCTGGAGGACAACGGACCTCAGGTGCGCATCACAGGTGTCATCAGCAAGGTGGCCAACACCACCTATGGCAACATCTACGTCAGGGATGCCACTGGAGAGGTGTACGTCTACGGAGTGCTCACTCCCGATGGCGAGAGCAAGAAGTTCGACACCCTGGGACTCACCGAGGGATGCGTGGTCACCCTGCAGGGCGTGAAGAGTAGTTACAAGGGAAGTCCCCAGATGAGCAACGGCACCTATGTGTCACACATCGGTGTGAAGACCGTCAGTCTGGCCGAGTTCCGCAACCTGCCCGATGACAAGAGCACCTATTACTACATCAGCGGCACCGTGGCCCAGCCCACCGAGGAGAACACCAAGTATGACCTCAACACCTACGGCAACTTCGCCCTTACCGACGGAGAGAGCGAGCTCTACATCTACGGATGCTCCACAGGATGGAACGGTGAGACCAAGAAGTTCGGCACTCTGGGCGTGAACGAGGGTGACCTGCTCAAGGTACTGGCTTACAAGACCAGTTACAAGGGACTGGTGGAGGGTGTGGCCATCTACGTGTCACACAGCACACCTGCCGAGTAACCCCACCACACACACTTTGAATATCCCCTGGGGAGGCTGTACCGTGGCTCTGACTGCTGCGGTATGGCCTCTCCTCTTTTTTTTCTCCCCTGCCGGTGGGGGAGCGTGCACATGTGCGCTTATGGAGACAAATCTGTTATTCAAACAGATAATCGAAGATTCGGGTCTGATAACTGATTTGTCTTACATAATCCCGAATCGGTCATTAGCGTTATGATGATTCCAGCTTTTATTTTTGAACAGATTATTTTTAAAAAAGGAGCAATGGAGGTCCGTTGTAACTGAAAAGCGGGAAGACAGATGACAAAAAGGATGTTGGTAGGCGCGTAACAGTCCAATGACCGATTTGGGATAATCCCCACCTCGTATGATAATTATGATGACAATCCGTAATGCGCTTCTCTATAGTTGTCTCCCCATATGCTCAAACATCCCCCCTGGCGTGCAGAAAAGCTCTACCAAACATCTAAAATTGCTTAAAAGCCTGTGCCACCCTTTGTTCGTCTCGATAAAAAAAAATAAATTTGCAGAGATTAAACCCACAGCAGGAATTATGGTCACATCACCAGACAAGAAAATCTGTTTTATGGCGAATAGTATGAAAAGACAATTTTGGACGTTTTGCGCCCTTGTCCTCAGCATGTGGGGGACAGCCAGCGCACAACAGGCCTGGAATCTGGAGCAATGCATCGATTATGCGTTGACCTACAATATCCAGATTCAGAAGAACCGCGTCAGCGAAGAGAAAGGTGAGGTGGCTCTGTGGGAGAACCGGGGCGCACTCTTTCCCAGTCTCAGTTTCAGCACCAGCCACAGCATGGGTTACCGACCCTTTGAGACCGGTACCAACATCGTACAGAACGGACAGGTGACCAACACCAGCAACAAGGTGACCTATCAGGGCAGTTACGGACTGAATGCCAGGTGGACCGTGTGGGACGGAGGAGTGAACCTGAAGAACGTGCAGTACCAGAAGCTGCAGAACGAAGCCCAGAAGCTTACCACCGAGCAGAGCGAACTCAGCATCCAGGAGCAGATAGCACAGCTCTACGTGCAGATCATGTACACCAAAGAGGCCGTCATCGTGAACGAGAAACTGCTCAAGACCGCACAGAGCCAGTATGACCGCGGACAGGAGATGCTCAATCAGGGTCAGATAGCCAAGGCCGAACTGGTACAGCTGGAAGCACAGCTTAGCAGTGCCCGCTATGACGTGGCCAGCACCCAGACGCAGCTGCTCAACTATAAGCGTCAGCTCAAGGCCCTGCTCGAGCTCGACCTCAATACCGAGTTTGACGTGAGCGGACAGATACCTACCGATGAGCAGGTATTGGCCATGATACCCAGCGCACAGGAGGCTTATCAGAAAGCCCTTGAGAGCAGACCGGAAATCAGAGGTGCCGAACTGGCCGTCGATGCCGCCGACATGCAGCTCGACATCGCCAAGCGAGGATTTTATCCCACACTCAGCCTCTCTGCCAGCTTGGGAGACAGCCACTACAGCGCCAGCAAGAACGATGTGGGACGGCAGATGAAGGACAACCTCAATCTGAGTGCAGGAGTGACCGTGAGTGTGCCTATCTTTGACAACCGGCGTAACCGCGCAAGCGTGAAGACCGCACGTCTGGAGCAGGCCAACACCAAACTTGATCTGCAGGACAAGAAGAACACGCTGAGCAGCACCATCGAGCAATACTGGATAAGCGCCGTGAGCAACCAGCAGAACTTCCTGGCAGCAAAGGACCGGGTGAAGAGCCAGGAGGCCAGCTACGAACTCCTCAATGAGCAATTCCAGAACGGACTCAAGAACACCGTGGAAGTGCTGCAGGGACGCGACAACGTCATCAGCGCCGAGCAGGATCTGCTGCAGAGCAAATACACCACCCTGCTCAACATACAGCTGCTCAAGTTCTACACCGGAGAGAAACTCAGTCTGTAGGCTTCATCCGCATCACATTTTCACTTTTTCCCCATTCAAGTAAAAAATCATCATACGATATGAAAGCAACAAAAGCCAACCACATGGCACGAGTGCTCATCCTCATGCTCGCTGCCACCATCATCACAGCATGCTCCAAGAAGGTGGCATTCACCTATAGCGAAGCCGAAGCTGTCAAGCAGGATATCATCACCAGCGTGACAGCCACAGGCACCATCGAACCTGTGACCAGCGTGGATGTGGGTACTCAGGTGAGCGGCATCATCAGCAAACTCTATGTGGACTACAATAGCGTGGTCAAGGCTGGCGACGTGATAGCCGAACTGGACCGCACTAATCTCATGAGCGAACTCAGCAGCGCTCAGGCCATGCTCAAGAGTGCACAGAGCAACCTCGATTATCAGAAGACCAATCATGAGCGTTACAAGGCTCTTTATGACAAAGGACTCATAAGCGCCAATGACTATGAGCAGGCAAGACTCTCCTATGTGCAGGCACAGCAGCAGACACAGCAGCAGAGGGAGAGCGTCAAGAAAGCTCAGACCAATCTGGGATATGCCACCATCACCAGCCCCATCGACGGAGTGGTACTCAGCAAGGAGGTGGAAGAGGGACAGACAGTGGCCTCCAGTTACAATACCCCCACACTCTTCAAGATAGCACGGGACCTGACCGACATGCGCGTGATAGCCGATGTGGACGAGGCTGACATAGGTGACGTGAAGGAGGGACAGAGAGTGAACTTCACCGTGGATGCTTTCCCCGATGATACCTTCCAGGGACAGGTGACACAGGTGCGTCAGCAAGCCACCACAGAGAGTAATGTGGTTACCTATGAAGTGGTGATAAGCGCTCCCAACGAGGACCTGAAACTGAAACCTGGACTCACAGCCAATGTGACCATCTACACCCTTGAGGTCAAGGACGTCATCACCCTGCCCAGCAAGGCACTTCGCTTTACTCCGCGTGAAGCCATGCTCAATGCCGACGAGACCATCACCGATACCGATGCCAAGGACAAGGTATGGGTCAAGGAGGGCAACAACCTGAAGGCCATACCCGTGCAGGTGGGAGTTACCAACGGCATCCTCACCCAGATTACTGGCGGCATCAAGCCCGGTACCAAGGTGCTTACTGATGTGGTGGCCCAGCAGCCCGAAGAAGAGGAGCAGGCACAGAACAGCAATCCCTTCATGCCCCGACCAGGAGCAAAGAAAAACAATAACAGCAAGAAGTGATGAGTCAGGAAAACCGCAAAGTCGTGATAGAGCTGCAGGACGTGAAAAGGGAGTTTCACGTGGGCAGCGAGACTGTAAAGGCTCTGCGTGGCGTGAGCTTTAAGATTCACGAGGGCGAGTTCGTCACCATCATGGGCACATCTGGTTCAGGCAAGAGCACCCTGCTCAATCAGCTTGGAT
>JBJFDX010000007.1:0-3401 GCA_051890235.1 Bacteroidaceae bacterium
GGTTTATCATTGTCTGTCGGATTTCTCTAAACGTGATATCATCAGTTATATTCCTCGGAAGAACGTACCACATATAACCTTTCTTTCTCGACGACTTGAGCGTGAGGATGTTACGTTTCCTGCCTCCTGCTATGCAGATCGCAAACGTTCCTTTGAATATCGTCTGCGTGCCATGCAGGAGTATGTGAAAGCTTCCGACCAATGTCGCAGTACTATGCTCCTTCGATATTTTGGGGAGAAGAGACCTTCCACTTGCGGTATCTGTGATGTCTGTCTGGATGAATCTAATCGTCACGTGAGCGATGAAGATTTTCGTCGAATCCGCCAATCCATCATATCCATCTTGTCAGATGGTCCTGTTGAGGCCAATCGGTTGTGCTTACCTCAGGAACCGGCTATCCAGGTGGAACAGGTAATGGACTACATGAGGGCGCGTGAAGAGTTGCTCATGCAGGGACGGTTCCTTCGGTTGGGAGAAATCAGAGATTGAGTATTGTCTGTTGTTTAACCCAATCGGTCATTAGGCTGTTATGCGCTTACGAACATCCTTTTTGTCATCTCTCTTCCCATTGGCACCTCATTGCTCCCTCAAAACGAAAAACATCTGTTCAAAAATAAAGGCTGGAATCATCATAAGGCTAATGAACGATTCTGGTTACCCCGAATATCAGGCAGAGATGTAGCTGCGGAAAACACGACAGGAGGAAAATGATGTCATCTTCCTCCTGTCATATATTATTTCGATCAATGGCTTAGATACCAAGTTTGGTGCGAATGTCTGCAGGGATAGCGTTCTTGTTGATAACGATATTCATGGTCTTGTAGGCAGCATAGGGCTTACTTACATACCAGAATCCTTTGTAAGGACCATGGTCACCCCATGAGTTCTTCATCATGAAATATTCCTTGCCATTCTGGTCCTTCGCAATACCATAGATTTGCATGCCATGGTCATCGGTAGTCTCCCAGTTGTCATAAGCCAACTGACGCATTTCCTGTGTGATGACCTTCTCGCCGGCACCGTCAGCTTCTGATATCTTGGCACCTTCTTTCTCGCCTGTCCATCTGCTCTGATCGCTTCCCACACCTGCGGTCTGCTTGGTGTCGGGAACGATAGCTACGCATTTGTTCTTGCCGCTGCGACGGCTGAAACCTTCTTCACTGACATCAGCGCCCCATGCAAAGGTCCATCCGTTTCTGACACTCTCCTCCATTACGCGCATCAGTTCATCAAGAGGGAGATTGTAGCTGCTTGCCCAACGCCAGTTGTCCTGGATTTCCAGAGCAAAGGTAGAGTAAAATGGCTGGTGCGAGTAGCTGGTCAGAGAAACGTAATCATTGGGGTCCAGGGTGAGATATTCCTTGACGAATGACTGTGGGGTGTACTTCTTGCCTTTGTATTCAAACTCTGTGGGGCATATGCCGAAGTAGTTGTCAAGCATGCTCTGCAGATTCTTCTTCCATGCGGGATTGATCTTCTTGGCGTCACTTTTGGCGATGGCTTTCAGATAAGCTTCCATGGGAGGGAAGAAAGGACCGAAGTTGAAGAGTGAGTCTCCATACATGGTGATGGGGTAGGGCATAATTCCCTCAGGGATGAGACCATTGTGCTTCATGCAGTAGATGGCATCCTCAAAGCTTCCGCCTTGTGCAAAGCTGGCATCTCCGTGGGTGCGCACGTGCTTATCAGCACGGTCTACGTATGTTTTGCTCACGAGGAAGGATTCGCACAGGTCTATGTCCTTCATGTCGGGATGCTTCTTGATAATCTCACTCTCCAGGAATGCCAAAGAAGAATATGCCCAGCAGGTACCGGAACTGTTTTGGTTCTTGATACTGGTTACGGGGTTCTCTACGATGGTGGTGAAGATGAGGGTGTCCTTGTTGACTTTCTCTTTCTTTGCTTTTGCCATGGCAGGCGTAACGCAAAGGGCAACCATGGCCAGAATGATGAGTTTTCTCATTTTTTTTTCTTGATACTTGTTGAAGGTGTGTATAATATTTACGAATTCTATTCTTGTTGTTCAGCCACAAAACGCTCCACGTCATCAATGTGGTAGGGGATGATCTTTTTGCCAAGGAAGCGGCATCCCTCTGGGGTGATGAGGATGTCGTCTTCGAGGCGTATGCCTCCAAAGTCCTTATAGGCCTCAATCTTGTCGAAGTTGAGGAATTCTGCACAATGTCCTTTGCTTTTCCAGTCGTCAATGAGTGCGGGGATGAAGTAAATTCCTGGTTCGTCTGTCATCACCCATCCTTCATGCAGACGTCGTCCGCAACGCAGGCAATTGGTACCGAACTGATCCAGATTGGGGCGAACCTCATCATCAAAGCCTACATATGTCTGCCCGAGCCCTTCCATGTCATGTACATCCATGCCCATCATATGTCCCAGTCCATGTGGCATGAACATGGCGTGTGCACCTGCCTTTACAGCCTCATCGGTATCTCCTTTCATGAGTCCGAGTTCCTTGAGGCGTTCTGTCATTATCCTGCATACCGACATATGCACGTCCCACCACTTGACACCGGGAGCAGCCACTTTCAGGGCATGGTCGTGACATTCTTCCACAATGCAGTATATCTCTCTCTGACGTTGTGTGAACTTCCCGTTGACAGGTGTCGTACGTGTGTTGTCGCTACAGTAATTCTCGTTTGTCTCTGCTCCGGCATCACATAGCAGGAGGCGTCCGGCTTCCAGAGGTCGTGGACTGGGATAACCATGCATAATCTCTCCGTGCATGGTGACAATAGAGGGGAAGGATACCATACAGCCTCGGCTGCTTGCTATTCCGCTTATGATACCGGATATGTTTTGTTCGGTAACGCCAGGCTTGCACATGCGCATGGCTGTGGTGTGCATGTCATAACCAATAGCACAGGCACGCTCTATCTCTTCAATCTCTCCTGGACTCTTTACTGCACGCTGGTCGATGACAGCCATGATGAGTTCGAGTGAAGCCTGAGCACGCTGGTCACGGGGATGTATGCCCGTGAGGTCCATCAACTGTATCATGATGTCATGACGGTATGGGGGCAGGAAGTGTATGCGTTGACCTTTCTGCTTGGCCTTGGTTACCATGTTATGCAGGGAACTCATGGGAGCTGTGTTGGACACTCCACACTGGTTGGCCATATCGGCCACACCGTCAACTTGTCCGAACCATACGATGTCTTCAATGCTGATATCATCACCGATGAGGTATTCCTTGTCCTCATCGATATCTATGACACCCACAAGTCCTTCACGGTGCTGTCCGTAGAAGTAGAGGAAGGAACTGTCCTGGCGGAATCGGTATACGTTGGAAGGATAGTTTGCTGGTGAATCATTGTTCCCGAATAGGAGCACAAGTCCACTGCCAAGACGCTTCTTGAGAGCTTGGCGTCTTTGTATGTATGTT
>JBJFDX010000008.1:0-3396 GCA_051890235.1 Bacteroidaceae bacterium
ATACTTCTCTGACCAAGTAAGTATATCTTCTCTGAAAAGGATATTTCTGGCTGTTTGAGTGAAAGTGGTGAGATGTTTGTGCAATTTACTTCTCATGGGGGCTGTAAACCCCCAGTTCGCATATTTTCACCACACCATCGAACTTATTGATGGTTATTCTCACAGCATCGGCTTTTACAGGCTGGAAGCGGTGAATCAGCACTCTCTCTCCTTCCTTTGCCTGGCCCTCATAGAGGGTATGCCAGGTCTCCTGGCTTCGGTATTCAAGTTTGTATTCCTTGATAACCTTGCTGTCAGGAAGTGTTGCCGTAATCATATTGATGAGTTTCTTGCCCTGTAGATCCACTATCCAGAAGGGCTTCTCCACCATGGGATGAGAGGTCCAGGCTGTAACGAAATCATCATCATTGGCAAAGTCCATGATGCCGTAATCGTAGCTCCACGATGATTCGGCAGGCTTATTCTTGGCAATATTCTCTTCCACAATAGGCTCCTCGCATTCCTCCAGGTCGGCCACGTGTCCGTCGTTCTGCCAGAGACGTCCTATCTCCTTGAGGGCCTTGATGGCATTCTCATCCATCAGTCCGTCTCGATTGGGTGCCACATTGAGGATGAAGTTGCAGTGTGCCTTACCATAGGGGATAATCATCTCATTTACTAATGTCTCGGGGGATTTCAAGTTGTCAGTAGGGAAGGACTCTTTCCAGAACCAGTTCTGCTGTAATGGCAGGCAGGCCAGAGCAGGCAGTCTGTTCTCTGAGGTGGAAATCTTTTGTCCTGCACCTTGTTCGTAGGATTTGATATCGGTATAGAACAGGGCTTCACGTGGGTATTTCGCTGCATTGAGATCCATGACCAGACACTCGGGTTGCAGAGACTTGATGTAGTGGTATATCTCGGGGAAAGGCACGTCCTCGTAACTGATGCGTGACCATGGAGCATCCCATCCGTCGATGATGAGCGCTTTGATGGGGCCATAGGAGGTAAGCAACTCGTGCAGTTGTGCCTTGACCATTTCTATTTTGCTGCGTGTAATCATGCCAGGGCGCAGACGATGATGTGTGTCGAGAATGGAGTAATAGAGCATCACCTCCAGTCCTTCCTTGCGGAATGCATCCACATATTCGCGTACTACATCCCTTCCCAAAGGTGAGTTCATCACATTGTACTCTGTGGTCTGGGTATTCCAGATGCAAAATCCGCTATGATGCTTGGTGGTAAGGCATCCATAGGTCATATGGGCTGATTTGGCTGCTTTTGCCCATTGGTTGCAATCCAATCGCTTGGGGTTGAACACAGATGCAGGTAAATCAGGGTCAGGCCAGTCCTCAGGTGAATAGGTGGGAATGTTGTAATGAATGAACATTCCGAAGCGGAGATCAACAAATTCCTGCTGTAATGTGTGCAGGGACTTGCCACCTGCCAGAACTCCCAAGCATGTGATACCCATGAGTGCCATGGATGTGATGATTCTCTTCATAGGTTATTTGATTTTATACATTATATATTATTTATTATATATAGAGCGTAAGGATGCTTATCCCATGAGGGAAGCCAGAGCATGACGATAGATTCTGATGTCTGGAGCTGCCCAGGCAGTCTTGCTGATGCTGTCGGTCTGTTCGGGTTCAATCTGCGGCACAGATTCCCCCTTGAGCAGAATCTCTGTGGCCTTGAATACCGTAGGATCCTTTTCGTTGAGGAACTTGATGTATTCGCTCATGTCCAGTGCGTTGTAGATGATGTTACCGTATATGGCACGTTCGAAGAGTGCACGGCTCTTGTAGAGCATCAGGTTTCTGCGTCGCAAAGAGTGTTGCTCTGCAAATCGGGCAAACTTTTCAAGTAGCCCCTGACTGCGCAGATATTTCTCCATCTGTATGGCATTGGAATATTCCGACAGTTTGCTTCTGTTGTCATCGGTATATGCAAAGGCAAACTGACGGATGAGACCTGTGAAGAGTGCCTCCCGGTAATATGAGGTCACGCCGGTAGTGTCTTCAGGGATGAACACATCGGGCACGATACCACCTCCGCCATATACGGTTCGTCCGATGCGTGTCTGATAAGAGGGTCCTTCCTGATGAATGCTGTCCTGTGAGAAGAATTCTCCGCGCTCATAGCGTGCCATGAGTTCATTCTCGTATTCTTCATCGTGTCCCTTTACATATGGCTTCTGTATGCATCTGCCGCTTGGCGTGTAATAACGTGCTATAGTCAAGCGTACCACGCTACCGTCTCTGAATGCCATGGGTTGCTGTACCAATCCCTTGCCAAAGGTTCGTCGTCCGATGATGGTTCCACGATCGTTGTCCTGGATGGCTCCTGCAAAGATTTCACTTGAACTGGCACTTCCCTCATCCACGAGTACCACCAAAGGCAGAGTCTGGAATGTACCACGACCATCGCTGTTGAATTCCTCACGTGGACTCTTTCTTCCCTCTGTGTATACGATAAGTCGGTTCTTGGGCAGAAACTCGTTGGCCATCTGAATGGCAATATGCATGTATCCGCCTGTATTGCCACGCAGGTCCACCACCAGTCCTTCCATACCTTCTATGTTCAGTTCGGCCAGAGCCACAAGCATCTCGGCATATGTCTGCTCACCAAAGTTCTTCACTCGGATGTAACCGGTGTTATCGTTGAGCATATAGTAGGCATCCACGCTCACCACAGGGATGTCACCTCGGACAACAGTAAAGGTGGTAACACCCTTTGACCCATGTCTCACGATACCCAGCTTGACCTTGCTTCCCTTTTGTCCCTTCAGATGTTTCATTACCTCCTGCGAATCCATCCCTACCAGAGACTTCCCATTGGCAGTTACGATACGGTCTCCTGCCAGCAGTCCCACTTTCTCTGCAGGACCTCCATGGATGACGGACATCACGTTGACGGTATCCTTCTGTACTACGAAACTCACTCCTATGCCGCTAAATGATCCTCTCAGGTCGTCATCGGCTTCCTTGGCATCCTGTATGCTCAGGTAGCTGCTATGAGGGTCCAGTTCCTTCAGGATGCCAGGCATGGCATCCTCCACCAGTTGTGTCATGTTGACGGTATCGACATAGTTGTTGTCAATAATCTGCAACAGATAACTCAGCTTGTTGGAACCCGTATTGATGATGCTCAGACGGTTTCCTGCAAAATGACTGGTACAGAATGTGCCTATGAGTATGCCCAGAATGATACCCAGAGAGATGAATAGTGGCGTGAAACGGCCGTTATTGTTATTGTTCATAGTGTGATGTTATGTCTGTCGTGATTTGGATTAATGAATTTGTGTGGCCTGTGTGGTTTTATCTGACTGCTGTTATTCTTCCTCATCTTTCAGATTGAGGTATTCCACTTCGATGCCAGCCCTGCGCAACAGCTCGATTCCGTCGGCCAGTCTGT
>JBJFDX010000009.1:0-12458 GCA_051890235.1 Bacteroidaceae bacterium
ACAAATTATTTTGTAACTTTGCACCTGCATTTGGTTCTCCCCCTCCTGTAGGAATAAGCAGGGGGCGACGGAGCTAAGATGGGAATGCAGTGAGATTCTGCAACATTACCCGATGCTGTAAGTCCTTTATATACGTTTGGTCACCAACGTCACTGGACAGAAACACAAGGGAACAGGCAAGTCCTATGTTTCTATACCCTGGGAAGACGACCAATACGAGGATGAGTCAGAAGACCTGCCATTTGCCAATAGTAATACGTGTTCGCGGGGTTACGGATACAGAAATAAGAATGACTCGATGCGCACTGGCTGTAGTTATGCCTTATATCTTGTTGTCTCCATGTTGTTGGTGGTGGATTGTGCTCATGCACATACCCTCCCCTCTGACTCTGTACATCATCTCAACGAGGTGGTGGTAAAAGCTCAGAGAGAGGCCAGCGCCAATCAGGTCATTGGCTACAGCCAGTTGCAATCGATGCCATCGTCTTCGGTAGCCGATGCTCTGAAATATATGGCAGGCGTGCAAATCAAAGATTATGGAGGACTGGGAGGTCAGAAGACCATCAATGTACGCTCGCTCGGATCACAACATGTGGGTGTATACTTGGATGGCGTGCGTATCACCAATGCACAGAACGGAACTGTGGACCTGGGCAAATACTCCCTCACCACACTGGAATCTGTAAGCCTCTTCAATGCCAACAAGACAGAGACGCTGATGACGGCTTCAGAATACGCATCGGCATCTACCGTCTACCTGCGTACGCATCGACCAGACTCCACATCGATGCAAGCCTCTTACAGCTACTCATCCTTCAATACGCACAAGGCAGGTGCCACCATCTCCTACAAGAACTGGTTGCTTCTCGATGCTGCTTATACATCCTCGGCTGGGGAATACCCCTTTGAATACCACACGGAATATGAGGATACGAGTGGCACACGTCGCAACTCTGACATCAGTATGTTGCGAGTGGAGGGAACTGCATTCTGGAAAGGACTGCAGTGGCACACGTATTACTTCGACTCTGAGCGAGGGTTGCCTGGGGGTATCGTCAGACGATTGTCCGATACCTATACCGATGTAGGGCGAGAATGGGACAGGAACTTCTTCTCACAACTGACCTGGCGCGAAGCCTATGGCAATCTGCATGTACGCGCTATCGGTAAGTACACCAATGATTACCTGCACTATCGGTCGGACTATCCCGAGAACATATCCGTGCACTCCAACAACAAATACCATCAGCAGGATATCTATGGGGCTGGAGCTGTAGCCTATGAGTATGGCAGATGGAAGGGTTCGCTCTCAACGGACCTTCGCTGGTCGGATCTTACATGCAACGTAAAGCAATTCCACTATGTGTATCGCCTGGACAGTAAGACGTCCTTATCTGCCTTCTACAACTATCGAGGCCTCAACCTCACGGCCAGCGGGCTATATACGCATGTAACTGACCACACTTACTGGGCTTCCAAACCTCTGTCACGTGCAACATGGAATGCCCTGGCAAGCTATACCTTTGGGAAGTGGCAAGTAAGGTCTTTCTACAAGTCTGTATTCCGAGTGCCCACACTCAATGACCTCTATTACACACTCGTAGGCAACCGTAACCTGAAGCCCGAATACACCAAGCAACTTGACCTGGGCATCACCTATCAGGACCATATTTTCAACATACAACTTGATGGTTACTACAACCGAATCGAGGACCGAATCGTATGTCTGCCACTGAAAGGCTCATACCAGTGGACGATGCTCAACTATGGCTACACGCGATGCCTGGGTGTGGACCTCTCGGTCAATGCCCGTTACAAGCATCATTCCCTGCTGGTCACAACCACATTCCAAGACGACCGTAACCGCACCAACCCCAAAGAGGATGCCTATAATGACTATATAGCCTATTCACCCAAGTGGTCATTTTCCGCCATTTATACCTTTACCTTCAAGGGCCTCTCCGCTTCGCTCTCACACATGTTTGTTGACAAGCGTTACTGGACTGCCGAGAATGGAATAGAAGACCCCTTGAAAGCATACCATTGTACGGACTTGAAGGTAGGATACAGATGGAAGATTCCCGGCACTCGCCGGCAGAACATTGCTACTGAGGTGGAATGCCAGGACCTGTTCGACGTGCGCTACGAGATGATTCAGCGCTGGCCCATGCCTGGAAGAAGATTTGGATTAACCCTTAAATATTATTTCTAATTATGTTTAAACTACGTAATCTACTCTTCAGAAGAAGTCTGCCATGCGCATGTCTTGCACTCCTTTTGTTCACCTCGTGTGATGAGGAAAAATTACCAACTCCTCCTCCGCCAGATCCAGTGCTAACAGGTGAGAATCTTATCATCTGCAATGAAGGCAACTGGCAGTCAGACAACGGACAGCTTTCCTATTTTGATTCCCAGACAGGAATACTCACCAACCAATGGTTCCGAACTGTCAACGGCATCAAACTCGGCGATACACCCAATGATATCATTCAAGTGAATGACACTCTCATTGCCATCGCTGTCAACTGGTCAAACATCATCCAGTATATACACCCAGATGGTACTGCATGCGGTGCCACGGAGAATGTTCCAAACAACCGACGCATGTGCTCCGATGGGGAGTATCTCTATGTCACATCCTATGCACACCAATGTGGAGACAAAACCTTTGAGAAGGGATATGTGGCAAAGATAGATGTAAGAACCAAGCAAGTGGTGGCAACATGCGAAGTGGGTTGGGAACCCGAGGCCGTCAAGTTCTATGATGGACGCCTGTATGTATGCAACTCCGGAGACTATGCCTTCAGTGAGAATCATGACTATGAGAGTACCATAGATGTTGTTGATGCAAGCACGATGACTTCACTGCGCAAGATTGACACAGGATGTATCAACTTATATGGTGAAGCCTCACAGGCAGGCGAATACCTCTGCATCAACTCATGTGGCAATGATTATGATGTAGACCCCCAGACCATCGTGCTCAATTGCAGGACAGAGGCTCTAAACACTTATGAGTTCCCCAGTACCTACAACACCACAGATGGCAAGAAGTTCTACACCCTGGGCAACCAGTTCTCTTACATCACAGGTGAATATATATATCACATACACACCATCGACCCAACGGATGGTAGCGTCAGCGACAGCATCTACTGTGAAGCCATTACCGAGCAGATCAAGACGCTCACCTCACCCTATGAACTCTACATCTCACCTTTCTCTGGGAACGTCTATTTTACAGATGCAGGAAGCTATGCCTCAGCAGGATACCTCTACGGATACAAGCCTGATGGCACCCAGCTCTTCGGACCACAAAAGGTGTACATCAATCCTGCACACATCCTTGCAGTTCCCGTATACGAATAAATCTTTTCAAGCATGCCTTGATAAGGCAAACATTCACAGCCCAAGACAGGTCCACCTCTGCCTTGGGCTGTTTCCTTTTGTTTTGTCTGACAGAACCATCACCTTCCTTTTCCTTACATAGCCAACCTTTTCTATCATTTACCTGAAGACTATTGGCCTTGACAAAGCAAATCTCCGTAACTTTGCATACGATATGACTATTGAGGAGCATCCTTTGAAGCCTTTCCTTCCAGAAGGAGCACGCGTACTGTTTCTGGGCAGTTTCCCTCCACCACGCAAGAGGTGGAGTATGGAGTTCTTCTACCCCAACTGGCTGAATGATTTCTGGCGCATCATGGGACTCCTCTTGCTGGGAGACCGAACGGCCCTGGAGATGAAGGGAGTCAAACAATTTGATCAGGAGAAGATTATCCGCTTGGCCACAGAGCATGGAATGGCCTTCTTTGATACCGCACGAAAGGTATGCCGCACAAAGGACAATGCCAGCGACCAATACCTGGAGATACAAGAACCCACGGACGTCAGTCATCTGCTCAGCCTCATACCTTCATGTACACAAGTGGTGACCACAGGAGGCAAGGCAAGTGAGGAACTGCTCTTGCAAACGGATGCCAGGGAGGTACCTGCTGTGGGTACCTGCATCTCCTGCAGGATTGGACAAAGGGAGATACGCTGGTGGAGAATGCCTTCCACCTCGCGTGCTTACCCCATGAAGATGGAAAAGAAAGCCGAATTCTATAGCCTCATCTTCCGCCAAGAGAATGAGACATGACCATCAGAAGAGTACAACCGAGGAAAAGATGAAGATAAACGTAGACGAGGAAATCAGAAGGGCGTGTCCCGATTTCGTAGGCTTGGCTGTAAGCATCAGCATCATCAACAGTCCCTTCTGCCCTGCCCTGTGGGACGAAATCAACCGCGAACTGGAAGAGTACCGGCAGAGATTTACCACCGAGAGCATCAAGGATATGCCCTCCATACAAGCCACTCGCCGCACCTATAAGGCATTGGGAAAGGATCCCAGCCGATACAGGCCAAGTGGAGAGGCCTTGGTAAGACGCACCTTGCAGGGCAAGGACCTCTATCAGATAGATACGGCCGTGGACCTTATCAATCTGGCGAGCATTGCCTATGGCTACAGCATAGGAGGGTTCGACGCAGACAAGATTCAGGGAGAGGAGCTCACCCTGGGTGTAGGGCGTGAAGGAGAACCCTATGAAGGCATAGGCCGCGGGCCCGTGAACATATGCGGACTACCTGTCTATCGGGATAACATGGGTGGCATAGGCACCCCTACCACCGACCATGAGCGCACCAAACTGTCCCTCTCCACCACTCATCTGCTGGCCATCGTGAACGGATATGACGGCAAAAGGGAACAGGTGGAGTTATGTGGCAGATACATTCAAGGGCTTGCGGAGCGCTTTGCCCAAGGCAGGGATTGTCAGATGCTGTGGTTCTGACTGCACATGATATCCCCATGAGGTATGCGTTCCCATGAGAAGTTTTGCAGGAGTTCGCGAGTCGTTACAGGTGCATCATCCTGGGTGATGCCTATCAGATGAGCCAGTTTGCCCAAGAGTTGTTCTGCAGAATACCGAGCACGCAACTGCCCCATATCCAGAGATTGGTCCCGTTTGCTTAGTCTCTGTCCCTGTGCATTGACAAGCAGAGGGATGTGGGCAAAGGCAGGGGGAGTGAAGCCAAGCAAGCGAGCCACATACATCTGCTGGGGTGCAGAAAGCAGAAGGTCACGTCCCCGCACTACCTCGGTCACACCCATGCATGCATCATCCACAACCACAGCCAACTGATAGGCCCATGCTCCATCACGTCTTCTCACGATAAAGTCCCCACAATGCGAGGCCAGATTCTCACTTATCTCGCCATAATGTCTGTCCACGCAATAGACATCTGCCAGCGGCTGCGGAGGAACCATCAGGCGCAAGGCAGCCGACTGATGAAAGCAATCCATATCCACCTCCATCCTCTGCTGTCTCTCATCACGATTTTCTTCTCCTGTCAGGACCGATTCCCAACAGATGGGCTCTGCAGGTCGACAAGTACCCTTATACACCACCCTTCCATCACTCTCATGCGGAGCCTGAGTGGCCATGATGTCGGCCCTTGTACAGGTGCAGGGATACACCAGTCCCCTTTGGCACAACTGCTGCAAAGCCTTTTCGTAGAAGTCCCCTCGCTGACTCTGCCAGTAGGGTCCGTTAGGGCCTCCCACCCGTGGCCCTTCGTCCCACTCCAGTCCCAGCCACAGCAAGTCATCCATCAGCATCTCGGCATATTCAGCATGCGAACGTTGAGGGTCAAGATCCTCGATACGCAATAGCCAGCAACCGCCCTGCACTTTGGCAGAAAGCCACGAGACGATAGCGGCAAACACATTACCTAAATGCATGCGTCCTGTGGGAGAGGGAGCAAAGCGCCCCTTGATCCGAGGCTCATTATGATAGTTGTCATTCATGGTGAACTATCGTACTTGTTCTGATTTGGGAACGAGGAGTCTCATCAGGGCATCCATGCAGATATGAGGGAGGTGGGTCATCAGACTGAAGAGACCGTGACTGAGGGTATGGAAATGCAAGGGCAAAGGCATCAGGTACATCTGCCTAAGCACACCCAGACGCATCCGTCGGGCTTCAGGTTCGGATTCAAGCCTATATACATTATATATATAGTCGGCTGCCAACTGTTCCACCCTTCGCATGAGGGCTTGGCGCTCCTCGGACAAGAGTGTGGAATATGTCTCGTGCAGGCGACGCAATATCTCCTCCACGCTGTCCAGACGACGTGTCACCTGCTCCTGCGAACTGGAATGGGTGATGGTGTGAACACGCTGGCGATAATAATAGGCATTCACCTGATGTTCACACACGGTATGCATGCGCAGGAGCAACATAGGGGTGAAGAGTTCATCCTCATGCAGGAGTCCCTCGGCAAAGCGCAGATGTCCGAGCATGCTCTTGCGGAAGATGTATCCGCATGCCGAGGCTCTCACGTTGTGATGCAACATATAATGGGGTCCGCTCATCATCTGCCGGGGATTGCCTCCGCCCTTAGCGGGAGAGTCCGATTGCCTGGATTGGGGGAAAACATCCACAGAGAGCGGCTCTTTGTGTCTGTCGGACTTCTGCCGAGTAAGGTAAAACAGTATCATGTCGGCATCTGCCCTACCCTGGGGACACAGGGAACAATAGGTTTCAGGGAGCAGAGTATCATCAGCATCCACAAACTGCACGTATTCTCCCTGAGCCAAAGCCAGTCCTGCATTACGGGCTGCCGAGAGCCCTGCATTGGTCTGACACACATACTTTATGCCGGCATCCATCTGTGCCAGCATCTCTCGGGGTGACTCCCTACTGCCGTCATCCACCACTATCATCTCGAAGTTTTCTTCCCTCATTCCTCGTGCCATCATACCTGCACGCACCTGCAGGATGCTTCTGAGGCACTCGGCCAACAGAGGCAGAGGTTCATTGTAATAGGTGATGATGAAGGTTATTATCGGCATGACTTATGCAAATGGCAGATGAGTTTGACAAAGGGCCACTTAAGCTGTATCTCTCCCGTGAGGCGATACACATCGAGTTGCCTGTAGAGCATGCTTCGGTACAGTTTCCACCCGTGGAGCGAGAGCATGCGTGTGCGCATCATGCGGGCAGCACATATCTGTGCCTCGAGTAGTTGGCTCAGGTCCTGTCCGCTGGCTCCCACGGTGATGCCCTTGGGATTCCAATGATAGAGGTAGAGTCCTTGGCTGGTGGTGCACACGTTCACCCCGTCGGCAAGCAGGTGGGGTATGGTCCACATATCCTCAAACACCTTTCCCACGGGAAACTGTATCTGGCTGAAGAGTGTACGTCGGTACACCTTGTTCCAGGCATAGGTATGCTCCCATGCCTCGGTCTCAAGCCAATAGGTGCGTGGTGAGGACCATCGTTTGTCGGGCAGAGTGAGCTGATGCTGGGAGGGATGCCCAGCATGCACGAGTACAGGGAACTCCAGAATGTCCACCCCTGGCTCCTTGCGGAGCAAATCCATGAGGGATTGGTAAGTACCAGGAGCCACCTCATCATCGGCATCCACAAAGGTCACATACTGTCCCTGTGCCAGATGAAGTCCAGCATTGCGTGCATCCGACAGTCCGCCGTTCTCCTTGGTGCAGATGCGCAACAGGGGATACTCCTGCACCCATTGCTCCATCAGAGACCTACTACCATCGGTGCTCCCATCATCCACAAGGAGTACCTCCATGCCGTCAGCCATTTGGGACAAGACACTTCGGAGACACCTCTCCAAGGTGTCCCGCATATTGTAAACGGGTATGATTACTGACAGTTCCATGCATCCATACAGGCTCTCCGCCTCATTCGCAAAGTTATGAAAAAAGCCATTCTCTGCCAATATTCCCTGCCGAAAAGGCTAAAAGATATGGAATTCTCATTACCTTTGTCCCAAATAAACAGACCATAAATGATAGTATGTATAGCGGAGAAACCCTCCGTGGCACGAGATATAGCCCACATTCTGGGAGCAGATAAGCAGAAGGATGGTTATCTGGAAGGCAATGGATACCAGGTGACATGGACCTATGGTCACCTGTGTGAACTCAAGGAACCTGCCGACTACACTCCCTTGTGGAAGGCATGGAGCCTGGTGCGCCTGCCCATGATTCCCCCTCGCTTCGGCATCAAGCTGAAGGCAGATCAAGGCGTGGAACGTCAGTTCCGTACCATCGAGACGCTTATGAGTAAAGCCTCCGAGATAGTCAACTGCGGTGATGCAGGACAAGAAGGAGAACTCATCCAACGCTGGGTGATGCTCAAGGCAAAAGCCTCCTGTCCCGTGAAGAGGCTGTGGATAAACAGTCTGACCGAGGACGCCATACGGCAGGGATTCCAGTCCCTGAAGGATCAGAGCGAATATCAGGGTCTCTACGAGGCCGGACTCATGCGTGCCATCAGTGACTGGTTGCTGGGTATGAACGCCACACGACTTTACACGGGTCGATACGGTTCAGGGCGGCAGGTACTCAGCGTGGGCCGTGTACAGACACCCACTCTGGCCCTTATCGTCAACCGACAGCGAGAGATAGAGAACTTTGTGCCTGTCCCCTACTGGGTGCTCACCACCGTATACCGGGACACCACCTTCACGGCTGTCATGGAGGAGGGAGAGCGAGGCTTCCGCACCCGTGAGGAAGGAGAAGCCGCTCTGGCCTCAATGACTAACCTGCCCTTTACCGTGACAGACATTCAGAAGAAAAAGGGCACGGAGGCTCCTCCTCGCCTGTTCGACCTCACAAGTCTGCAAATGGAGTGCAACCATAAGTATGGATTCAGCGCCGACCTCACCCTGCAACTCATACAGTCGCTCTACGAAAAGAAACTCACCACCTATCCACGTGTGGACACCACCTTTCTGCCCGACGACGTATACCCCAAGTGCCCGCAGATACTCAACGGCCTGAGAGCCTACTTCCCCCTCATGGAGCGCATCAAGGGAAAGCCGCTGCGCAAGAGCAAGAAGGTATTTGACAACAGCAAGGTCACTGACCACCATGCCATCATACCCACAGGAGTACCTGCAGCCGGCATGAGCGAGATGGAGGAGAAGGTATATGACCTGATAGCACGACGCTTCATAGCAGCTTTTCATCCCGACTGTCTCTTCAATGCCACCATCGTGCTGGGTCAGGTGGGACAGGTGAACTTCAAGGCCACCGGCCGAGTGACCACCGATTACGGATGGAAGGTGGTGATGGGACAACAGGACAATGACTCCAGTCAGGAAGGTGACCGCCAACTGCCTGAGTTCAAGAAGGGAGAGAGCGGACCTCACACGCCCGACCTGGCCGAGAAGAAGACCACTCCACCCAAGCCCTACACCGAGGCAACCCTACTGAGGGCCATGGAGACGGCTGGCAAGATGGTGGATGATGAGGAACTCAGGGATGCCCTCAAGGAGAACGGGATAGGCCGACCCAGCACCCGCGCTGCCATCATCGAGACCCTCTTCCGACGTCATTATATAAGGAAAGAGAAGAAGAACCTGTGGGCCACGCCTACGGGCATCGAACTCATCGACATCATCCATGAAGACCTGCTCAAGAGTGCCGAACTGACCGGACGATGGGAGAAGAAACTCCGACAGATAGAACGACACGAGTATCAGGCGGCCGAGTTTCTCAACGAACTGAAGCAGATGGTGACCGAACTGGTGCAAACGGTAATGTCGGACTCCACACCCAGGCGCGTTACCGTCACCGTGGAAGAACCTGCGGCAAAGAAGGGCAATAAAAAGAAAAAATAATCGTTATTAAGATATATGACTTGGGATTCCTTCATCACCACGCTGAAGAGTTCATGCCGATGGACTCCGATACTGAGTGGTGCGGTACTGACCGCGCTACTCTCGGCGTGCGGAGCAGAGAACAACGTGAAGAAGGGAGACCAGTTCTACGCCATAGGAGAGTACTTTGATGCAGCAGCCGAATACAAGAAAGCCTACTCGCGCACAGCCATCAAGGACAAGCCCAAGCGGGCCGAGCGGGCATGGAAGCTGGCTGAATGCTATCGGCACATCAACTATACCGCCAAGGCCGCCGGTGCTTATCAGAATGCCATCAGATACCACTATAGCGACACACTGGCATACCTCTATCTGGCACAGATGCAGCACAAGATGGGGGACTACAAGAATGCCCTGAAGAACTATGATGCCTATTTGGAGCTCATGCCTGGAGACATCCTGGCCATCAATGGACGACAGGGGTGCATGCAAGCTCCCCTGTGGAAGAAGAAACCCACCCTGTACACAGTAAAGAAGGAGCCCATTCTCAACGGTCGCCGTTCTGACTACTCGCCCATGCTCTATGGCGACGAGTGGGATCAGATATACTTCACCACCACTCGCCCCCAAATAGCATCGGGCGAGATAAGTGGCATCACAGGCATCAAGAGCGCAGACCTGTGGATGAGCAAAAAGGATGACAAGGGAAAATGGGAACAGCCCACAGCCATCGAAGGGAGTCTCAACAGCGAGTACGAAGAGGGAGCATGCTGCTTCTCACCTGACGGCCGTACCATGTATCTCACCCGATGCACCTTCGATGCCGATTACCCAAGGTATGCAGAGATATGCACCAGCCCTCGGTCTGATGCCTCATGGGGAGCTCCACAACTCCTGCAGATAAGCAAGGACACCCTGTCAAGCTACGCACATCCAGCCATGAGCCCCGATGCCCAGTGGCTCTACTTCGTAAGCGATATGCCTGGGGGGATGGGCGGACTGGACATCTGGAGAATAGCCATCACCGAGCATGGACTGGGAGGGGCTGAGAATCTGGGTGAACCTATCAATACCCCCGGCAACGAAATGTTTCCCACCTTCCGCCCCAATGGAGAACTCTACTTCTCCAGTGACGGACATCCAGGCATGGGAGGGCTGGACATCTTCAAGGCCATCTGCGACAGTACGGGACAATGGACCATAGAGAGCCTGAAATACCCCATGAACAGCAATGGTGATGACTTCGGAATGACCTTTGAAGGACTTCATAACAGGGGTTACTTCAGCACCAGCCGAGGTGATGCACGAGGATGGGATCACATCATGTCTTTTGAATGTCCTGAGGTACTGCAGACCGTCAAGGGATGGGTGTATGAGAAGGATGGGTATGAACTTCCCGAGGGACTGGTATACATGGTGGGGGACGATGGTACGAACCTAAAGCTGAGTGTGCGAGGCGACGGTTCCTTCACACAGGAAATCCAGCCACATGTGCGCTACGTATTTCTGGGCACCTGCAAAGGGTATCTCAATCACAAGGAAGAGCTCGTCATCGACACCAGCAGCGTCAGCAAGGAGTACACACTGCAGTTCCCTCTGGCCAGTATCAATGCCCCCGTGCTCATCCGCAACGTATTCTATGCCTTCGACAGTGCAGAGCTAACAGAGAACAGTACGATGGCCCTTGATAGCCTGGTGGACCTGCTCAACGAGAACCCCAATGTGACCATCGAACTGGCTGCCCACTGCGACTACCGAGGTAAGGACGAATATAACCTTCGCCTCAGCCAGCGACGAGCCGAGAGCGTAGTCAACTATCTGCTGCAGCATGGCATTGCACAAGACCGCCTCACACCAGTGGGATACGGAGAGAGCAGACCCAAGGTAGTAACGCGAAAGATTGCCGAGCAGAATCCCTTCCTGCACGAGGGCGACACACTCACTGAGGCCTTCATCACAGCCCTGCCCGACACTGCACAGCAAGAGAAATGTAATGCCCTGAACAGACGAACGGAGTTTAAGGTCCTGCGCACCACTTACGGGCTCTTCGACCTTCCCAAGCCACAGCCCTCCGATGCAAAGGACAAGCAGAAGGTAGCCGCCGAGGAGCCGAAGCAATCTGCTACCAAGCAGGAAGGCGAACAGTAAATCGTCTGGGGCATACTCCCTAAGCCTTCATATTGAATAGAAAATTATACCCACTAATCTTATCCTTCCCTCTCTCCCTTACTCTTCTTCTCCTAAAAGGAAAAGGTCAGTAGAAACTTAGTGGGGGATTTATAGAACCTTGTACTATGGCGAGTGCAGCTGAGATTCAACAAAGTTAAGGGCAGTACGCCGCAGGTTTTTTTTAAACACGGATTTGGACGGATAAGGCGGATTGAACGAAAGACTCCTTGCGGAGACTTGTTTCCTTTCCCCGAAGGTACTGCCATCCAGGCAGATGCTTGTGGAATGGTCTAAGGTCCAAGGGCGTTGCCCTCGGTTACTAAAAGTAGTGCCTTCCAGGCACTACCATGAGTAACCGGTGTACATCGGAACGAAGTGGAGATGTGCCCGGATAAACCCAAACACATAAGCATCTGCCTGGAGGGCAGTACGCCGCAGGACAGGTTCTATAATTCCCCACTAAATATCTACAGAGCCACTTTCACCACAGATGTATGACGTGCCCGTCATACTAAAAAGAAAGAGCCAGCCACTGTGAGGCTGACTCTCTATGAAACCCCGTTGGGCTACCCGGACTCGAACCAGGAAAGGCAGGACCAGAATCTGCAGTGTTA
>JBJFDX010000010.1:0-3370 GCA_051890235.1 Bacteroidaceae bacterium
GCTACACATACCATACCACTGATTATGGTATCATACACGGAGAACTGGAGGGACTCTGTCAGGAGAAGAATACAGCCACCATACTGGAATCCATCAAAATCCTGAGAGAGAGAGGTTTTTGCATCAGCAACCAAGCGGTAAAGGAAGGATTTGCAAACGTAAGCCGGCTCACAGGACTCAGAGGACGCTGGCAGAAGATATCAGACAAGCCACTTACCATCTGCGATACAGGTCACAACGTGGGAGGCATGCAATATATCACACGCCAGCTGACCACCACCCCACATCATACCTTACATATAGTGATTGGCATGGTCAATGACAAGGACGTGAATACAGTACTGTCCATGTTGCCCAAAGATGCAACGTATTACTTCACTCAAGCCTCAGTAAAGCGTGCTATGCCCTGCGATGAGTTTTGTCAGAAAGCTTCTCTCCATGGATTGAAGGGCAGATGCTACCCCACCGTCTCTGACGCCTATCATGCAGCAGAAAATACGGCAGAGGATGACGACCTGATATTTATCGGAGGAAGCACGTTTATCGTTGCCGACCTTCTTGTCGCTTTGGAACAAAGCAAGCAATAACATCACATGAGTATAACAGAAGACCATTATCCTGCGATGGATAGTGGTCTTTTTTGTATTCTGAGATGCAGAAGTAACAGTTTTGAACATGCACAAAGGGGAAATAAGCAGAGTATAAGTGAAAAATTGCTACCCTGTGCACAACTTTTTTTTCATCTTATTTGTAAAGTCCACTTATTCTTTTTAAGTTTGCAATAGGAATGTGGCAAAATAGCCACAAAAACGTCAAACTAAAGAGATAAACCGATGGACAAAGAACTGATTTCCGGTCTGAAGAGAGAAGACTTTCAGGCTGTGGTACAGGGCAAGCAGACTGACCTCTACACTCTGACCAACAGCAATGGTATGGAAGTAAGCATCACCAATTACGGAGGTGCCTTGGTGGCCATCATGGTTCCCGATAGGGAAGGCAAGATGGCCAATGTCATTCAAGGCCATGACAGCATAAAAGGAGTAGTAGAAAGTCCCGAACCATTCCTCAGCACCCTGGTGGGCAGGTATGGCAACCGTATCTGCAAAGGAAAGTTCACCATGAATGGCAAAGAATACAGCCTTGCCATCAACAATGGTCCCAACCATCTGCATGGCGGCCCCACTGGATTCCATGCCAGAGTATGGGACGCAGAGCAGATCAATGACCACGAACTGGTGCTTCGCTACATCTCCGCTTATTACGAGGAAGGATTCCCCGGCGAACTGCA
The DNA here is from genome assembly GCA_051890235.1 of Bacteroidaceae bacterium. Taxonomy (GTDB): domain Bacteria; phylum Bacteroidota; class Bacteroidia; order Bacteroidales; family Bacteroidaceae; genus Physcousia. Next base: position 1,289 of record JBJFDX010000010.1, read on the forward strand.
CATGAATGTCAAGTACAGTCTGAGTGAGGACAACGAACTGATTATCGATTATCGTGGAACCACCAACAAGAAGACGGTGGTCAATATGACAAGCCACGGATTCTTCTCACTCGCTGGTATTGCCAATCCCACTCCCGAAGCATTGAACTGCCAGTTGCAGATCAACGCAGATTTCTTTATTCCTATTGATGAAACAAGTATCCCCACAGGAGAAATCCTCAAGGTGGAGGGAACCCCATTTGATTTCCGTACTCCCCACACCGTGGGCGAGCGTATTCACGACACCAGCAATCAGCAGATTGTCAATGGTACAGGATATGACCATTGCTATGTTCTGAACAAGCGTGAGCCAGGCGAACTGAGTTTCGCCGTCAAATGCACCGAACCCATCAGCGGGCGTGTTATGGAAATGTATACCACCGAGCCTGGTGTACAGTTCTACAGCAGCAACTGGCTCAGCGGATTCAAAGGCAGTCATGGAGCCACCTTCGGCAAGTATAGTGCTCTCTGCTTTGAGGCACAGCACTTCCCCGACAGTCCCAACCGGCCTTATTTCCCCAGCGTCATCCTGAAACCAGGTGAGATTTACACGCAGAAGACCGTGTACAAGTTCAGTACTGAAGACTGATTCTCACTGTAGCGTTTATCCTGAAAATAATCATTTATAAATCAATAATTAAAACAAAACTAATGGCACAAAAATCAAAACAGTGGGCAGCGATTATCATGATGGTCGCTCTCTTCGCAATGATTGCCTTCGTGACCAACCTGTGCTCACCCATGGCAACCATCGTTAAAAACCAGTTCGGAGCATCAGAGGCAGCCGGACAGATTGGCAACTACGCCAACTTTATCGCCTATTTGGTGATGGGTATCCCCAGTGGTATGCTCATCTCTAAGTTGGGTTACAAGAAGACAGCGCTTGCTGCACTTCTGGTAGGTATTGCAGGTATCGTGCTCGAGTATCTGAGTGGTGTAATGGGTAGCTATTGGGTATATCTCGGTGGTGCATTCATCAGCGGTCTGTGCATGTGTATGTTGAATACCGTCGTTAATCCTCTGCTCAACGTTCTGGGCGGTGGCGGCAAGACTGGCAACCAGCTGATTCAGATTGGTGGAGCATTCAACTCTGCTGCTGCTGTGGCTGTATACATCATGATGGGCGCCCTCATTGGTGAGGTTACCAAGGAGACAGGTATCTCTGATGCTACTCCTGCCTTGATTATTGCAGGCTTGATTTTCGTAGTGGCATTCATCATCCTGATGTTCACCAAGATTGAAGAGCCCGAGCAGGCTCCCGTGGAACTGAAGCTCATCACCGGCGCACTCAGCTTCCGTCATTTTGCATTGGGTGCTTTGGCTATCTTCACTTACATGAGCGTTGAGGTTGGTACTCCCACCTATATGATGTCATTCCTTCAGACTCCCGAAGTGGGTGTAAGTGCTGGTGTAGCAGGTCTGATAGCATCTGTATATTGGCTGATGATGTTTATCGGCCGTTCTGTTGGAGGTTCCATTGGCGGTTTGGTAAGCAGCCGTGTAATGGTTAGCACCGTTGCCACCACAGCCATCATTCTTCTGGCATTCGGTATCTTTGCTCCCACAAGCATCACCGTTGAAGTTCCTGGTATCGATTGGGCAAAGCTTTCTGTAATCTGGACAGCTGTTCCCGTCAATGTGTTTGCTTTCATCCTGGTAGGTCTTTGCACCTCTGTGATGTGGGGTGGCATCTTCAACATGGCTGTTGAAGGTCTGGGCAAGTACACCGCTGCTGCATCTGGTATCTTCATGACCATGGTATTCGGTTGCGCCGTTATGGTATGGCTGCAGGCTGTGGTTGCCGATCAGGTAGGTTATCTCAACAGTTACTTCATCCCTCTGGGTTGTGCTGCATACATCCTGTTCTATGCGCTGATAGGTTCCAGAGTATCCAAGAAAAGTGAAGAGTAATTTCCAATAAACGTTTAATCAGAGTCTTGCGCTGACGTTACCTCGGCGCAAGACCCTTTAACAAAAACAACAATACAACCATGAGACTGACAATAGAAGATGTAAGAAGCCGTTTTATCAAGCACTTTGACG
>JBJFDX010000011.1:0-3370 GCA_051890235.1 Bacteroidaceae bacterium
TCATCATCTCCACCACCCGCTTCTCCTTGGCAATCCTGTTTGCAGCCATCAAAACACAAAGGCTAAGGCAATCAGAACTTGAGTTTCACATTCTTGCCAAAAGGAGCCAAGACAAGTCCTGCCATCTTGAAATGCTGCTTGGCAAAAGGCAAACCGATAATGGTGATGGCCAGAAGAAGACCAAAGAGGATGTGCATCAGCCAAGCCCACAAACCGCCGAAAATCATCCAAAGGATATTCAAAGGGATACGGATGCAACCAACCGGACATTCAGTAGACTCCACTCGGGCTCCGAAAGGCCACAGGCAAAGCAGCCCAAGCTTGAATGTTTGCAAAGCCACAGGAATACCGATGATGGTGAGAGCCAGAGAAAGTGAACCTGCAAAATAACCTATGGCAGCCTCAAGACCGCCGAGCAACAACCATAGAATGTTTCCTATAAAACGCATAATCATTATAAATAATATGTATTGCAGTTGCAAATGTACCCATTTTTATCTCTTGAATGATGGGAAAGAGCATGAAAAATTCGTCAGGAAATACTCATTGGCTGTCCGAAGACAGAGTGAGGTTTGAGAAAAATCCGTAACTTTGCAGTCGATAAGACGAAATCATTATCCAAGGATTGTTGATGAAAGGATTTAACTTCTCGCCGCGTATTGTGAATGAACTGCGGCATTACAACAAAGAGAAATTCATGGCAGACCTGATGGCGGGTCTGATAGTAGGTATCGTAGCCTTGCCTTTGGCCATAGCCTTTGGTATTGCTTCAGGCGTTTCTCCTTCACAAGGTATTCTCACAGCCATCATAGGCGGATTTATCGTTAGCGCTCTGGGAGGCAGCAAGGTACAGATAGGCGGTCCCACAGGAGCCTTTATTGTCATCATATACGGGATTGTCAACGATCCTCAGTTGGGCTTATCCGGACTTATTATAGCCACCATGCTGGCAGGAGCCTTCCTGATTCTGCTGGGTGTATGCCGTCTGGGAACCATCATCAAGTTTATACCATACCCCATCGTGGTGGGATTCACCAGCGGTATAGCCGTCACCATCTTCACCACGCAGATAAAGGACTTGCTCGGTCTGCAGATAGAAGGCAAGTTGCCGGGAGATTTCCTGAGCAAGTGGGGAGTGTATCTGCAAAACTTAGACACCATAGACTGGATAACAGCAGCCGTGGGATTGCTCAGCATAGCGATTATAGCCCTCACACCCAAGGTATCCAAGAAGATACCCGGTTCGCTCGTTGCCATCATCGTCATGACTGTAGGCGTGTATTTCCTCAATGCCTATACCGACATGCATGTAACTACCATCGGTGATCAGTTTGGTGAAATCAAAGCCAGCATTCCTCCACTCACCATTCCCAACATTACCTGGGACGGACTGAAAGGACTCTTCCCCACAGCCATGGTGATAGCCGTATTGGGAGCCATAGAATCCCTGCTGTCTGCCACCGTGGCAGATGGTGTATGTGGCGACCGTCATAACTCAAATCAGGAACTGATAGGCCAGGGTGTGGCCAACCTGTGTACTCCTCTCTTCGGAGGAATTCCCTGTACGGGAGCCATCGCACGCACGATGACCAATATCAACAACGGTGGTCGCACACCCATGGCAGGCATCTTCCACTCCATCGTCCTGCTCATCATCTTCCTGGCTCTGATGCCTCTGGCCGCTTATATACCCATGGCTTGCCTGGCAGGAGTTCTGGTGATTGTCTCCTACGGAATGAGCGGATGGAGAACCTTCGTACAGATGATGAGGAATCCCAAGAGCGACATCACGGTATTGCTCATCACCTTCTTCCTGACCGTCATCTTCGACCTCACGGTTGCCATCGAGGTGGGACTGCTGATAGCCTGCCTGCTCTTCATGAGACGTATGGCTGAGACTACTCAGATCAAGGTGATTGCAGGCGAGATAGATCCTAACGAAGAAACAGATGCCGAGGTTCATGAGGAACATCTCGTAATCCCCAAGGGCGTGGAGGTATACGAAATCAACGGTCCCTACTTCTTCGGTATAGCCAGCAAATTTGACGATATCATGGTCAATCTGGAGAAAAGACCTAAAGTGCGTATCATTCGTATGAGACGTGTGCCCTTTGTTGACTCCACAGGCATTCACAATCTGCAGAACCTTTGTCAGATGAGCCACCGGGAAGGCATCCATATCGTGCTCTCAGGCGTACAGCCTAAGGTGTTCCAAGTACTGGAGAACAACGGATTCTGTGAGATGCTGGGCAAGGACCATATCTGCCCCAACATCAACGTGGCTCTGAAGAAAGCAGAAGAAATGGTAAAGTAAGAGTTCCGAGTGCCATAAGGCAATACACAGAGTATCCGGGGAACGACCTCGGATACTCTTTTTTTTCCGAGTAACCTTTGCCAATAACAGAATAAAGCGTATCTTTGTCAACAACGTACGCACACGCGTGCAAAGTAATTATAAAGAATCAAGACAATGAAACGCAGAACATTGAAAAGACTGACCACGAACCTGTGTGGCGAACTGTTTGCAGAATGCGTAGTTATGACACACATCTACAAGGACAAACAGGACCAGATAGATCAGATCATGGCAAAGATACTCAACACTCAAGACAGTCTGATCATGAGACTATCGCATGTGGAACCAGGCAACGTCAAGGAATTCTTCAAGAAATACAAGCAAGACCTGGCTGCCCTGGCAAAGGAGACTGACCAGCAGATCAAAGAACTCTGAAGAACAGGCAGCCTCGGGCTGTGCCATGACAGTAACTCATAAGGTATGATACAAAGGATTTGCAATAGGATATTATATAAATGTATGGGCTTTTCGGAAGTGGTAACCGAACCACGTCCGGATAAATATATCATTGTCATGGCCCCACATACCAGCAACTGGGACTTTATCGTGGGCACCCTCTATGCCAGAGCAGAAGGATTCCAATGCAACTTCCTCATCAAGAAAGAATGGTTCTTCTGGCCCATGGGAATCCTGATGCGCAAACTGGGAGGCATACCCGTGTACCGAGACAAGCAGATGGGGTCAACAGACCGACTGGCCTCGATGGCTAAAGAATCCAGGGAGTTTCACCTGTGCATCACACCCGAAGGTACACGACAGGCCAACAGCGAATGGAAAAGAGGATTCTATTATATAGCTCAGAAAGCGAACCTGCCCATTCTGCTCTATGGAGTGGACTACAAGAAAAAGATTATCGAGTGTACAAAAGTCATTATTCCGAACGGTGATGTGGACGGACAAATGGCTGAGATAAAGGAATACTTTGCACGTTTCTCTGCAAAGAAACCCGAAAACTTCTCTCTTTAGATGAACGGCACAAGGAAAACAATACTGGCACTTGTAAGCATGTGCCTC
>JBJFDX010000012.1:0-3367 GCA_051890235.1 Bacteroidaceae bacterium
ATACACCACACCCACAACTCCGAAGGGAACACTCATCCGACGTAACTGAAGACCATTGGGCAATGTCCGTTCTTCCAACGTGATGTCCAGAGGTGATGGTAGGGTGACCACATGGCGTATATCCTGCGCGATACCTTTCAGTCTCTCTGGGGTAAGCATCAGTCGGTCATAGAGAGGGGAAGTATTGTCCATCCGTGCCAGATCATTTCTGTTGGCTTGCAGCAGTTTTTCTGTATGTTCCTCAATGGCATCGGCCGCATCCAAGAGTACCAGGTTGCGTTCGTCATCTGTGAGGGATGCTACGTGTCGGGCAGCTTCTCGACTCTGTATGAAAAGAGATGTAAGTGTCATGTGAGAAATATTATAAGTCGATACTGAGGTAGTCATAGTGTATGATTGGCTTCACCTCATGCTTGCCTATTGCTGAGCGTGCCTCGTGTGACGAGTAAGCACTTCGTCCTATGCCTATATGACATCCTTGTGGGTCTATGATGCTCACGATGTCACCTTCTTCAAAGTCTCCTTTTATCTGGGTTACGCCTACCATGAGTAGGCTTACTGCTTTCTCGCCTCGAAGTGCTTCTGCTGCTTTGGCATTGATATGCAGTTCGCCTTTGGCAAAACTCTGACTGTGTGCCAACCATTTTTTGATACCCGATACGGGTTGGCAGGCAGGTAGGAACTCTGTATGAGGAACTTCTTCGGGATGTGCCAGCAGTTCGGTTAGCACATTTGTCCGTTTGCCATTGGCAATAATTACTTTGATTCCCTCTTCTGCCACTCTGCGTGCGATGCTGCATTTGGTGAGCATGCCACCACGACCGAAACCGCTACGTTCTGTCTGTATGTATGGTGTCAGGTCATCCCCAGTCTTCACCTGTCTGATGAGGCGTGCTTCGGGATTGCTCGGACTGCCGGTGTATATACCGTTGATGTTACTCAGTATGATGAGACAATGGGCATTCAGCATGGAAGCAATCAGTCCGGAAAGTTCATCGTTGTCGGTGAACATCAATTCCGTCACACTCACAGTATCGTTTTCGTTGACAATGGGGACCACTCCATTGTCGAGCATCACCTCCATGCAAGCACGTTGGTTGAGATATTGCTGTCGCGAGGCGAAGTTCTCCTTCATGGTCAGCACCTGTCCTACGTGTATGCCATATTCACGGAAGAGGTCATAATAGAGATTGATGAGTTTGGCTTGTCCCAATGCAGAGAAGAGTTGACGTTGCTCCACACCATCCAGTCGGCGTTCAGTGTGCATTTCTCCTCTGCCACAGGCTACAGCTCCGCTGGATACCAGGATGACTTGATGTCCTTCGCTCCTGAGCCATGCCACCTGATCCACTAATGCTGAGATGCGTGTGATGTCCAGTTTGCCGTCAGCACGTGTGAGAACGTTGGATCCAATCTTGATTACATATCTCATCTCTCTTTCTTCCTTTTCGATTGCTTGGGTATACTTATTGTTTTATGCTTGCCTTCAGTCCGCGTATTACAGCCGAAGAGAATCCTGCATGCTCCATCTCATTGAGTCCCCTGATGGTGTATCCTCCAGGAGTGGTCACCTTGTCAATCTCTGCCTCAGGGTTGTTTCCGTTCTCTTGCAATAGTGCGGCTGCTCCTGCCATGGTCTGGAGTACTGCTTGAAGTGCATCATGGGCTCGTATACCCAGTTCTACGCCACCTTCGGTAGCTGCACGAGCATACCGCATGGCATAGGCAATACCACAAGAAGCAAGCGCCATACCTGCAGGTAAGAGCCTTTCTTCGGTGATCATCACGCGCCCCAGAGATTCAAAGATGGCGGCGATGGCTTGTGTGTGATTTTTGTCGGTATTGACGGGTACCAGAAATGTCATGGACTGACATACGGATGCTGCCGTATTGGGCAGGCATAGAAGTGTCTTTGGGAATGTTTCCTTGCTTTCCATCTGCTTACAGATGGCTTGTCCCGACAGCCCTGCCACTACCGATACAAGAGTATGGCGGCTATTGTCCATTACGGGCTTGATTTGCTCCAGGACCTGATTGGCCAGCCAAGGCTTTACGCACAGGATAATCACATCGGCATGACTGACTGCCTCGCAGTTGTCGGTCACTACGTTGGCACCCTGCTGCTGGAAAGAAGAAAGTTTTTCCTTATGAGGGTTAGCCAGCCAAAGGTTGGATGCAGGAATGTTACCTGAGCGTAACAACCCCTGAGCAATGGAGCCACCCATGGCACCTACACCAATGATGGCTATTCGCGTTTGATTTATCATGATTTGATGTCTTTCTCTCTGATCTCTACACGACGTATCTTTCCCGAGATGGTCTTGGGTAATTCGTTTACAAACTCTATGATTCTGGGGTACTTGTAGGGAGCGGTCACACGTTTTACATGGTTCTGTAATTCAGTAACCAGTTCTTCGCCAGCTTTCTGCTTCCACTCCTTTGCCAATACAACGGTAGCTTTTACTACAGCTCCGCGTATCTCATCAGGTACACCGGTAATGGCACACTCCACCACAGCGGGATGTGTCATGAGCGCATTCTCCACTTCGAAGGGACCGATGCGATAGCCCGAACTCTTGATGACGTCATCTATTCGGCCTTCAAACCAATAGTATCCTTCTTCGTCGCGCCATGCCATATCTCCTGTGTGATAATATCCGTCATGCCACACGTCTCGCGTGAGTTTCGCATCCCGATAGTAATACTTGAAGAGCCCCAATGGTTTGTTGTCAATGATGCGGATGCATATCTCTCCCTTCTCACCGTCCTCGCATTCCGACAGGTCTGGACGCAGGATGTGCACATCATACTGAGGATTGGGCTTGCCCATACTGCCAGGCTTTGGTTTTATCCAAGGGAATGTGCCCAGGGTCATCGTGGTCTCTGTCTGTCCGAAACCTTCGTATATCTGTATGCCTGTAAGTTCATGGAACCGTTCTGCCACAGAGGGATTCATTGCCTCGCCAGCTGTGGTGCAGTACTCGAGGCTGCTCAGATTATATTGGTCAAGGTCTTCTCGAATCATGAATCTGTAGATGGTGGGTGGAGCGCAGAATGATGTCACGTGATATTTTTCTATCTGACGCATGATGCTGTCTGCGCTGAACTTCTCATGATCATACACGAAGACAGTAGCTCCAGCAAACCATTGCCCGTACAGTTTTCCCCACACGGCCTTTCCCCATCCGGTATCGGCTACGGTGAAGTGAATGGACCCTTCGTGAAGGTTGTGCCAATAGACACCTGTGGTGAGATGTCCCAAGGCATAGAGATGGTCATGAGCCACCATCTTAGGCTCTCCGCTTGTCCCGCTGGTAAAGTACATGAGCAAAGTGTCCTCGTTGCAATTCACATGGTTGGGTCTTTG
>JBJFDX010000013.1:0-12414 GCA_051890235.1 Bacteroidaceae bacterium
GTTGCGGAGGTTTTGTAGGATGGCTTGATGCAGGACTTACTGTCAAGAACTGCTTGATGGTGGGCGACATTACGGTCAATCCCAATGGTGGACATACTTGGGCACGCAATACGGGTAACATGACACTTACCAACAGTTATTATCTCAATGCCTATTCAACAGCTTCCGGCACTCAGGTTACAGCTCAGCAACTGGCCAGTGGAGAGATCTGTCACAAGCTCAATGAGGAGAGCAATGCCAACCTTACATGGTATCAGACTTTGGGAGAGGATGCAATACCTGTTCCCGATCCTTCACACAAGCCTTTGGGTATCACTTATGAGGGTACCTATACCAATGACGTGAACAAGTTTGCCGTTGAGCATACAGGTACCAAGGACGATCCATATGTACTGGCAACCGTGGCCGATATGGAACGCTTGCGCAGCAAGATGCGCATGGGCGAGGTTACTTACTTCGTGCTCAACAATGATATTGACATGTCATCTATCTCGTGGGTGCCCATCAATGGTAATGGTAATGACTATAATGGAAGAGGCTGGGCCAGATGGATTGACCTGGATGGTAAAGGACATGTGCTTCGTAATCTGAAGTGTAATGATCCTGGATACGGCAGCTTCTTTGGAGTGCTTTGCGGTAATGTTCGCAACATTGGCTTTGAGGATGCAGATATCAATTGTGCAGGTACTGGCAGTGGTATTCTGGGCGGATATGTGGGTCATACTGATTACTCCGATGCCGACAGGAACATGTACACCTGCTATGTGGAGAATGTATGGGTAACAGGTAAGTTGTATGTGGGTACAGGTTATTGTGGTGGCTTGTTTGGAAATGTTGGAGGCCCCACAGTCATCCGCAACTGTTATGCTAATGTGGAAATCAAGAGTGATGCTTCGCTGAACGGAGGTTTGATAGGACGTGTGCGTGAGGCACTTACCATTGAGAACTGTTATGCTGCCGGTTCTATTAGTGCCGGTACTTGGGGCGGTATCGTTGGTGGTGGTCAGAAGGGAACCACTCCTGGTACAGTATATAAGAATATTGTGGTGTGGAACAACACGGAGAAGAACTTCGGTGGTACCACAGAAAATGATAAGCTGAGCGGTATCCTCTATTATGATGGCAGCAACTTCCAGGAATTGCAGAAGTCTGTGGTAGCATGGGACAGCAATCTGTGGACTTGCACGATGGAGGATGGAGCATATCCTGTTCTCTTGCAGTCTGCCATTGGTATCGAGCCTGTAACGGATGAGGTGGTAAGCGGAACAACTTCCTCTGGCATCTACACCCTGACAGGTGTTCGGGTTCAGAAACCTGGCAACGGACTTTACATCATCAACGGACGTAAGGTCTTGGTCAAGTAACGGGCATATGATAGCCTGAGAAATAAGCAGGCCGCCAGAAGATACGAGGTTCTTACCCTGTTCTTCTGGCGGCTTTTGATTATTCCCAATCGTTCATGAGATTCGGGATTATGCCCATCAAGTGGGTTTCTTACTTTCCCTTGGCCTTGATGATTATAGGGCGGATGATGCTGTGGATATGACCTTCGGCAACTTTCTTCTGTTCTTTGTTGAGTTCTGTTGTGGGCATGGTCCATATGAGTGAATCCCCATTTGGGGTAAAGGTGGCTCTCATCAGGGAAAGGTCGGAGAGTATACCTCGTGCCTCACGGCTCAGATTCTCATCAAAGAAGGCTTCTGCCTGGGGACGTTCCACTTCGCCTAAGAGTTTCCATTGGATGTCATATACACTCACGTGGCTGTCTTCGGCAGGTCCCAGATAGGAACGAATGAGGCAGATGCAGGGTGCTTCCTGATTGGCAGAACGCATCAAATGCATTTCCACGATGCTTCGTTTGGTCATCAGGATGCGCATGTAGTCTTGTGTGATACTGTCTATGCGCGTCTTTCCATCGGCTATATTGTTCACTTCCATCTTTACTTTGTTCTCGGCAAAGTCCAGACAATCCAGCTTGTTGTTGCGTGTCAGCAAGGGAAATATCTCATCGGGTGCATTGGCAAAGGCATCACGCAGGGAGGTCTGTCCCCATGCCAAGGGTTGTATGGCCAGCATGGCCAGGATGAATGTGTGTATTCTCTTCTTCATATTCCAGTTTCTGTTGTTCTTCTTATTAGAATGAAACATGTCTTTCGGTCACCTTGTGCTTTCTCCTCTTGTGGTTTTGTCCTTGGAATGCCTCTTCTGTGGTGTCTATCTGGTGGAGCCTATGTATAGGAATACCATGCCCAGAAGGACCAGTAGCAGGTCGATAGCTTTGCTTCGCAGGTTCTTTTCGCGAAAGACAAAAGCTCCCACCAGAAAACTCACCAGCACACTTCCACGGCGTATCATGCTCACCACGCTCACCAGCGAACCATCCATACTCAAGGCATAGAAGTAGGCAAAGTCGGCTGCACTCAGAAAGAGACTGATGAGTGGTATGCTCCACTTCCAGCTGAAGGCTGTCTGCGTGTGACGTCTTGGCCACCAGTAGAAGAGGAGTACGCATCCCATCATCACGGCCTGGTAAAAGTTGTACCAGCATTGGACGGTAAGGGGAGGAAGTCCGGCTCCTCCGTTCTCCACCGATGCCATGAGATACTTGTCGTAGAGTCCGCTTACTGCTCCCAGAATGGCGGCAGCTATGATGCATAATATCCAGCGGTTGTGCCGAAAATCAATTCCTTCACGCTTGCCGCTTCTGCTCAGCATGAAGAAGCTTACGATGGCCAGCAGGACGCCCACCCATTGATAGACATTCAGCCTTTCTCCGAAGATGATGAGCGCTCCCAGGAGAACCATTACGGGACGAGTGGCATTGATGGGACCGACAAGGGTGATGGGCAGATGCTTGATGCCGCAATATCCAAGTACCCAGCTGGAGAGCACGATGCAACTTTTCAGTACGATAAACTTCTGAACCTCCCATCCTCCAAAAGGCGTTTGGAAAGCCATGGGCAGGAATATCAGAGAGCAGAAGACCGTATTGAGGAAGAGTACCGGTATGACGGAGTTCTGTCCCAGAGCGTGTTTCTTGCACACGTCATAGCATCCCAGCAGGGAAGCACTCAGGAAGGCGAGTAAAAGCCACATATCTTCAGCTGTCTATTTGTCTTGTCTTCTGATGTCAATACTCTATGTTGGTAAGGAAGAGGGCATGTCCTGGGACGCTCTCTCCTGTGCGCTGGCGGTCTTTGGCTTCAATGGCACGACGCATCTCGTTGACACTCATGCGGTGACGTCCTACCTCAATGAGTGTGCCCACTATGGCACGTACCATGTTGCGCAGGAATCTGTTGGCTGATATGGTGAAGCGCCATTCACCTGGCTTCAGTTCTTCCCAGTATGCCTCGGTAAGGGTGCAGATGTTTGTCTTGACGTCTGTGCCTGTTTTACTGAACGAGGTAAAGTCGGAATACTCCAGCAGAACCTGGGCAGCCTGATTCATTGCTTCAAAGTCGAGGGGCACGTTTACCTGCCAGCTGTAGGTCCTCAGGAAGGGATCCTTGTGCGTGTGGATGAAGTAATGATAGGTGCGGCGCTTGGCTGAGAATCGTGCATGCAGATTTTCGGGAACAGATTTTACTTCCTGTACAGCCACATCGTGGGGCAGGAGCTTGTTCAACTTGTAGGCCAGTTGCTTGCAATCCAGTTGCTCGTTGGCAGATGTTGCGTCATCTTCTTCGGTCTTTGTCCAGTCGAAGTGAGCCACCATCATGCTTGCATGCACTCCTGCATCCGTTCGCCCTGCTCCTGTTACCTCGATAGGTTGACGGAGTAGGGTGGAGAGAGCCTTCTGAAGCACCTCCTGAACGCTCACTCCATTAGGCTGAATCTGCCACCCATGGTATTGGGTGCCGTCATAACTGAGTGTGATGAAGTATCTCATCTGCGCAGAATCTTCTTGCCGTTGCGTATTACCAGTCCCCGTTGTGAGTCATTTACGCGTCGCCCGCTGAGGTCGTAGGTGTAGGTTGCCTTTTGCCATCCCTCCTCATTGGGAATGTCCTGCATACCGGTAGCCTTGTAGGCGGTCAGTTTCACGGTCTTTATCTCCCAGGTTCCTGCAGCATCTGTGGTGCTGGTGTATCGGAATGCCAGACGTATCCGCTTGCCGCAAAGGGTGCTCAGGTCTTGTGTGCTGGTCACGAATACCCAGTTGTTTCCTGCCATATACTTCTCAATATCCAGCTGTTTCCAACTGTTTCCGTTGTCGGTACTTACCCACAGGGTGGCCTCTTCGGTCATCGTGCCGAAGTATTTACCGGTGTGTGAGAAGACAAATTCTGCAGAAGCCATTTCTGTAAGGTCATATTCGGGTGAGATGAGCCAGCTTTCCGTAGCATATTTCGTATTATTGGCAAATGCTGATGCCTTCATTCCGTATTGCTCGTCCTGGTACCACACGTAGTCCAGTCCGCTCAGTTCCACATCAGAGATGGTCCATTCTCCCTGGCTGGAGCAGAAGTTCTCGTTGCATAATACCACCTCCTGGTCTGGTTCAATGGGATCAACGGGTGGGTTGATGTCCCCACCTTGTGAACTGTCATCCGCGCTGAAGGCATAGGTGATGCTGTCTCCCCAGATGTATTCAGCCAGATTGGGATAGTCTACGAATGGATTCCGGTTTCCCTGGATGCCGTAGACGGCCTCGTTTCTTTCCTTCTCGATATTGTCCACAGGGTCCTGTCGGCTCCATTCCAGCAGCAGTTTGTAAGCCCAGGTCTGTAGGGTTGGCCAGTCGTTGTTCTCCAGCATATCCAGTCCATTGCTTGTCCAGGTGAGGTTGCTGTAGGCTGTTACCATATAGAAGTAGTTGCGGGCAAAGTCTCCTTTCCATTCATCGGCAGGCTCCCACACCTGTCTGCCTGCATCATCGCGTCCTACGGTGGTGCATCCGTTGCCCGAACCTCCGCTGGTTACCTTGCCCATGGCATAGTTGCTCTTCTTGCTGTTGATGGTGCTTTCGCAGGGCATCAGGTTGAACAGGTCGCAATAGGCTTGGTTCTTGCTTCCTCCCCACCAGCTTTTGGGGAAGGAATGCTCGATGTTCATGCCTGAGGGTGCCGAGGTGGTGGAGGTGAAGTAGAACACCTCATAGCTGTACCGGTCTCTCACTTGGTTGTTCTCCATGCGGTCGGTCTTGTAGAATCCGCTCCATGTGCTACCTGCTCCCGAACCGTAATTCAGGACGTTGGCTGTGCCTACGATATTGTGCAGGGCTTGCTTGAGTTGCTCTTTCTTCAGGCCGTTGGCTTGTGAATAGTAGCCCTCTGGTATGCCTGCAAGGATGTTTGCGGTCCAGAACAATAGGGTAGTGAGGACGATGGAACGTCTCAAGGCTTTGCTGAAGGATGTATTCATCTATATATTATTATATCTTGTTTTTCTTTTGACTCCCTGTCGAGATATGGCTTGGCCGTTGGTTTCTGCCTGAGTGTGAAGCTGTTTTCTCGTATCGGATTGCAAAGTTACAAATTTTTAGTTGGGGGACAAGGCTTGTCGTGCAGTCTTTTCCCCTTGTCCGTGCAGAATGCTGTCTGGTATGGAGTCTGCTTTGTGTGCCTTTTGCTTCCCTGCTGACAGACTGACGTGGAATTTCGGTAAGAGGCCATTCTTCCTTCGTTTCCAGCCCGTTCGTCCTTCGGCATGAGTCCATAAATCCTTCGTAATGGACTTGGAAACTGTTTGCGTCAAACTCGGAATCTGTTTGTGCCAGATTCGGGACCTGTTTGCGTCAAACTCCAGAGCTCTTTGGGCAGGTCTCAGGATGGTCGGAAAGCAGAGGGCTGGCAAGGTTGGGTCTGCCTGACTTCTGCATGCTTTTTTTTTTTGTCTGAGAGTATGGATGGTTGTGTTGAGGGATGTGCCGAAGGTTTTGTTGCAGACAGAGATAAAAATGTTTGCCCTGTGAACAATATTAAGGGCTGAAGAAACGTTATTAAAAGTGAAAAAAGAGCCTAATATACTGGCAATCCTTGTATAACAAGAATAAGTAAAAGAGAGACAAAGAGTTATGCTCTACGAGTTTTTGGAGAAGACACATATTGACAAGAAGGTGTATTATTATCTTCTTTTCATTGCAGACCTGTTCTGCACGTTTTTCGCATCCATTTGCGCGGTGGGTTTTGTCTCCGTTATTACCAATGTTTCTTATTCCATAGACTACGTCTTACTCTTCCTGGGCAGTTCGGTTCTGCTATCTGCCATGTCCTACGGAGGTCTGCGTACCTGCAGTTTTGCTGTTCGTCACAGCACATTCCACGAGATAGGCATCCTGATGGGAGCCGTATTGCTGAAGGAGATTCTCATGGGTGGTGTCCTGGCCATCATGCATCTTCATCAGGGGTTCTCTTTCCCCCATCTGGTGGCTCTCTTGCTGATAGACGTGCTTATCTGCATGGTGCTCTTGCTCATGGAGCGCATAGGAGTGGTGGTGAGTTATGATGTGATGAGGCAAACCACTCGGCGCAAGCGTCTTTGTCCCGATATATTTGTGTATGGAACCGAGGAGCATAGCGTGAGCTTCGTGCAGTTGCAGGCTCTTTCTCCCCGTTACAACGTGATAGGCTTCCTGATTCCCGGCGAGGTTCGCAGGAAATATCGCATAGCAGACAAGATGGTGTATGGCTTTGAGAGTGAAAGCGAATTTCTGCGCCTGATGGATCGCTATCAGGTGGAGGCCATAGTCTTCACCCGTCTGCAGGATATCAATGAGGAAGATGCCCGTCTGATGAAGTTCTGCGCCAAGGCAAACGTGAAGGTTCTCTTTGCTCCTCCTGTAGAGGAAGTGGGAGAGCAGGAACATAAATCAAGGCTGTCTGCTCCGCGCGAAATCAGTATCGAAGACCTGTTGGGCAGACCCGAGATAGAAATCAACATGGAAGCCATCATTACCCAACTGGCAGGAAGGGTGGTGCTGGTGACTGGAGCAGCAGGCAGTATCGGCTCAGAGTTGTGCCGGCAGCTGGCTAATATAGGCGTCAGTCAACTGGTGCTCCTGGATAATGCAGAGACTCCCTTGCACAATCTGCGTCTGGAACTTGCCGACCGCTTCCCACAACTGAAGTTCGTGCCCATCATAGGAGATGTGCGTTATGAGCATAAGTTGGACGCCATCTTCAGCACCTACAAGCCTCAGGTGGTCTTCCATGCAGCGGCTTACAAGCATGTGCCCCTGATGGAGGAGAATCCCGTAGAGGCTGTTATGGCCAATGTGCTCGGGTCGCGCAACGTGGCAGATAAATGTTTGGAGTATGGCGTGGAGAAGATGGTGATGATAAGCACGGACAAGGCCGTCAATCCCACCAATATCATGGGTTGCACCAAGCGCCTGGCTGAGATATACGTGCAGTCTCTGGCGCGTGACGTGGAGGAAGGCAAGCGTGAGGGAATGACTCAGTTTGTGACCACACGCTTCGGAAATGTGCTCGGTTCGAACGGTAGTGTGATTCCACGCTTCCGCGAACAGATTGCCAAGGGAGGTCCCGTTACGGTTACACATCCTGATATTACACGTTTCTTTATGACCATTCCCGAAGCCTGCCGACTGGTGATGGAAGCCGCTACCATGGGGCTGGTGAACAAAATCTTTATCTTCGATATGGGCCGAAGCGTCAAGATTGCTCATTTGGCAGAACGAATGATTGAACTTGCCGGATACGAACCAGGTATCGATATCAAGATAGAATACACGGGTCTGCGCCCGGGAGAGAAACTCTATGAAGAAGTGCTCTCCAACGAAGAAAATACCATACCCACCGGACACGAGAAGATCAGAGTGGCCAAGGTGAGAGAATACGAGTACAACAGGGTGGCAGAACGCCTTGAACGCCTCTCCCGTCTGGCCATGGAGGGTAATGTGCCTGATATGATCAGACTCATGAAGCATCTGGTGCCTGAGTTCAAAAGCCAGAACTCCGAGTATGAAAAGTATGACGTCGAGATAGAAGAAGAGATTATCAGACTGCAGCATTAACAACGGGCGGAGGCTGAAATCCCTTGTCAGAAGGATGAGTGACGGCTGCCGCCGGTAAGGAACGGAAATAAGGAATAAAACAAATAAAGGAAATGAAGACAGAAGATATACGCATCTGTGTGATAGGATTGGGCTACGTGGGGTTGCCCCTTGCCCGTCTGTTCTCTACCAAATTCCCCACGATAGGATATGATATGAATCAGTCCCGAGTGGATGCGCTCATGAGTGGACATGACGCCACGTTGGAGGTAGATGACAACCTGTTGCAGGAGGCTATCAGCAAATATGGATTCGTGTGCACGACAGACCTGGAACAGATACGCACGTGCAATTTCTACGTGGTGGCTGTGCCCACTCCTGTTGACCGAAACAATCATCCCGACCTCACCCCTCTGCTGGGAGCCAGCAAGACTGTAGGTCAGGTGATAAGCCGTGGTGACGTGGTCGTATATGAGAGTACCGTTTATCCCGGCGTAACAGAAGAAGAATGTCTGCCTGAAGTGGAGCGCGTGTCGGGTCTTAAGTTCAACGAAGACTTCTTCGCAGGATACTCACCCGAACGTATCAATCCCGGCGACAAGGAACATACCGTGGAGAAAATCAAGAAGGTAACATCCGGATCTACACCCGAGATAGCTCAGCTGGTGGATAGCGTATACAACTCAGTTTTGGTAAATGGAACGCACCTGGCTCCCAGCATCAGAGTGGCAGAGGCAAGCAAGATTATCGAAAACAGCCAGCGAGACGTGAATATCGCATTCATGAACGAGTTGGCCAAGATTTTCAATGCCATGGGTATCGATACCAACGACGTGCTGGAGGCTGCCGCAAGCAAATGGAATTTCATTCGTCTGAAACCCGGACTTGTGGGAGGTCATTGCATATCCGTTGACCCCTATTATCTGATTCAGAAGGCTCAGGTGTATGGAGTACTCCCACGTCTGATGACCAATGCTCGCCGACTGAATGACGGGATGGGTGACTATGTGGCCAATCAGGTCATCCGTTGCATGAACCTGCGTGGCGTGATGGTGAAGGATGCCAGTTTCCTGTTGCTCGGTATCACGTTCAAGGAGAACTGCCCCGATATCAGAAATACCAAGGTGGTGGATATCTATCACACCCTGAGCGAGTATTCATCAGACATTACCGTATACGACCCCTGGGCTAATCCTGAGTCAGTTAAGCGTGCCTATGTCATTCAGATACAGAACAGTCTGCCTCAGAAACAGTTTGATGCCGTTATACTCTGCGTGGCACATAACCAGTTCCTGCAACTGGATGTGCGCTCGCTTGTGCGTGGAAACGGAGTGGTATATGATGTAAAGGGAGTGCTGGACCGTGGCGTCATCGATGCCCGTCTGTAAAGGTTTACCTGCATGTTGAGGATAATAGGAGTAAACGGACATACCAGCAAGAAGGAGGAGATGAGATGCTGTCGGTAATAGTACCTATATATAATGAGGAGAAGTACATCGAGTTGTGTATGGATTCCATCCTGGCTCAGGACTACCCCCATGAGGATATGGAGGTACTTCTGGTGGATGGTATGAGTACGGACAACACTCGACGTCTGCTGGCTCCTTACCTTGAGCGTTATCCCTTTATCCGCCTGCTTGATAATCCTGGCAGAACAGCTCCCAAGGCCATGAATATTGGCATTCAGGAAGCCCGTGGAGATGTGCTGATGAGGCTGGATGCCCATGTCCTGTATGAGCATAACTATTTCTCTGTCCTGACCAAGGCCCTGCATCAGTTGCATGCCGATAATGTGGGCGCGCCCTGTCAGACTGGAGTCCTGCACCATAATGCCCGCACCATGGCCATAAAGGCCGTCCTCAGTTGTCCCTTTGGAGTGGGCAACTCGGCTTTCCGTACGGGCATCGATCACGTGATGGAGGTAGATACCGTGCCCTTTGGATGCTGGCCCCGAGAAACATTCCAGAAGTATGGAACCTACGATGAGCGTCTGACACGCAATCAGGATATTGAGTTCAACAGACGCATCAAGCGTGGTGGAGGGCATGTCTATATTGTGCCCGATACACATTCCACCTATCTGGCACGGGAAAGTTATCTGGCCTTGGGGAAAAACAACTTTGCCAATGGCCTTTGGAATATCAAGACGGTTGCTCTCACAAAGCATTTCTCGTCGCTTAGTCTGCGCCACTTTGTGCCTATGACCTTTGTGCTTTCGTTGGCACTCCCTCTGGTTTTGGGATTCTTCTGGCATCCCCTTTGGCTTGTGGGCCTTCTTTCGGCAACCCTCTATCTGTTTGCCTTGTCGGTGGTGAGCGTGCGTCTGGCCTGCGCCGGACATCTCAGCGTGCCTCGTTTGCTGTCGGCCTTCCTGACGCTTCATCTCTCTTATGGATGTGGTTCTGTGGTGGGACTTTGGCAAACACGCCTGATGAAGTGTGGCAGTAGCCAATGACCCTAAATGGATAATTGTAATGATAAAATGGATATTTGATCGCCTCACGGCCTTGTTCGGACTCCTCTTCCTCTGGTGGCTGATGCTTATCGTGGCCATCTGCATCAAGGTGAAGATGCCCGGACCAGTCTTCTTCCGACATCAAAGAGTAGGGCGTGATGGACGACTCTTTACGTTGGTGAAGTTCCGCACCATGCTTGTGAATCATGATGGGAATAGTGTGAGCGTGGCAGGTGAGAGCAGAATCACTCCCTTGGGTACTACGCTTCGTCGGTGGAAGCTGGACGAACTCCCTGAACTGTGGAACGTATTGGTGGGTGATATGTCCTTTGTGGGACCTCGTCCCGATGTACCAGGTTACGCAGATGCACTCACAGGTGAGGCTCGTGGCATCTTGAAACTCAGGCCAGGTATCACAGGACCTGCCAGTATGAAATACAGAAATGAGGAGGAAATTCTCTCAAAGGTGGAGAATCCTCAGCAATATAACGATGAAGTGATTTTCCCTGATAAGGTTCGCATCAACCTGATTTATCTGCATGACCATTCTTTCTTCCTTGATTTGAAGATGATAGTGGCAACAGTATTGGGCAGGCGAATACTCTATCACGGAGAATGGATATGACAGATGACAGGGCTTGGGGCCTCTGTGCTTGCCACGAAAGGGCTTGGCAGATGCTTGACTTTGCCTTCTGGGCATAATAAATGACAATGAAGATGGAACAGAGAAAGCGTATATATCTATGCCTGGCGCATATGAGCGAGACGGGCGAAGAGCAGAAGTATATCAAGGAAGCCTTTGATACCAACTGGGTTGTGCCCTTGGGCCCCAACGTCAATGGATTTGAAACAGACCTCGAACAGTTTGTGGGAGAGGGAAAGAGTGTGGTGGCTCTCTCGGCTGGTACGGCTGCTGTTCACCTCGCTTTGGTGGCATGTGGCGTAGGCCCTGGTGATGAGGTCATCTGTCAGAGCTTCACTTTCTGCGCTTCCTGTCATCCGATTGTCTACCAGGGAGCCACGCCTGTCTTTGTGGATAGCGAACCCGATACGTGGAACATGGACCCCGTATTGCTCGAGGAAGCTATCCTCGATCGCATACGTAAGACACGTCGTATCCCCAAGGCCATCATTCCCGTCTCTCTGTATGGCATGCCCTATCGTATTGACCGCATCATGCGTGTAGCTAATAAGTATAATATCCCAGTTATTGAGGATGCTGCAGAAGGGTTGGGCTCAATGTTTGAAGGCAGGATGCTTGGCACGTTTGGACGTTATGGCGTGCTCAGTTTCAATGGCAATAAGATGATAACCACCAGCGGAGGTGGAGCACTTATCTGCTCCAGTCCCGAGGACAAGAACACTATCATGTGGTATGCCACTCAGGCACGCGAGGCCTATCCTTATTATCAGCATGAATCCATAGGATACAATTATCGCATGAGCAACATCTGCGCCGGCATAGGACGTGGACAGATGACCCTGCTGGAGGATCATCTGGCTCATCATAGACACGTGCAGCAGATGTATGAGGAATTGTTGGCCGATATCCCCGGCATCTCCGTTCATCGTGCTCCATCACCCGAACTGGACTCCAACTATTGGCTCTGCACGCTTACCCTCTCGCCTGATCTGCGTATCAAGGGACAGGCTGATGCTTATGCTTCTGTGGTGACGGGAGCGGTGGGAGGAGCCGCAGGTGTTACCCATACAGGAGGAAAGGCACGAACAGAATGTCAGCCGAATGACAATGTAGAGGCTTTGCGCGTGTTTCTGGATGCACGTCAGGTGGAAAGTCGTCCGTTGTGGAAACCCATGCACAAACAGCCTATCTATCATGAAGCACCTGCTTATGTCAATGGTGTGAGCGAACATATGTTCCACGTAGGCATTTGTTTGCCTGCTGGTCCCTGTGTCTCTGACGAGGATGTGCATTACATCTGCCAATGTATACGTGAATCGTTGGAGTAGAACCTTTTTATCAAACCCGAATATGTTG
>JBJFDX010000014.1:0-3367 GCA_051890235.1 Bacteroidaceae bacterium
TATGCAGGGTATGTGGATTCGCTGGCACGCAGATATGATGGAAAGGTTGCTCATTGGGAGATGATGAATGAGGTGAACCTGATGCGTAATATTGATTCACTTCCAGAACGTTATGCATCATCATTGCGTGTGGCAAGTGAATGTCTGCATAAGGTGAATCCTGATAATAAGGTTTTGCTTAGCGGTTTGGGAGAGGTTCGGGATGATTTCCTGGAACAGCTCTGCCGTTTGGGTGCGATGAAATGGGTGGATATTATGAATTTCCATTCTTATTTTCGTCCCGAGGAACTCATCCAATGTTTCAAGAAGATACGCGACCTCATGGATCGGTATGGATGGTCGAAACCTGTGTGGCTTACGGAATGTGGCATGCACACAAGTGCCGAGAAATGTTCTGCATCAGGTTTCTATTCTGATTTTTTGCCTGCCGCCCTTAGTAGGCTGAATATTCCTATGGACAAGGTTTGTGTGGGATATCTTGCCGACAGACAGACGGGTTATGTGACGTTGAGTCATGAAGAGGCGCAGCTTTATCTGTCTCCTCGGGCTGGTAAGGTGGAGGCCATCTCACTTCTGCAGCTTGCTTCTCTTTCCGTGAAAAAGGTTCCTGTATTGGTGGCTACCACCGATGAATATTTCCCCAAGGACAAATTCTCCTCGCTTGTCGATTATGTCAGGCGTGGCGGCACCATAATCCTCTCTGGTGGAATGCCTTTTTACTATGATGCTTGCTTGCCTTCTAATACCTGGTTCAATAGGCGCGAAATGGGTACTTCTCTGTTGCATCAGTTGCATATGGCTCCATTACATGAGTGGCGTGATGCTTCTGGTGAGGAGATTACCGAGACACCCAGGGTGACGACGGTTGCTCCGGATGCAGGCTTCTCCTATTCCTGGGAAATCTCATCCAAGAGTCCGGCCAGATATCTCACGGATGATGGATTGGCAGAGGGGGATACCTTGATTCCCTTGATAACTGCAGGTACTCAGAAGAGACAGATTCCTGTGGCAGGTATATATCGATTGAACTCTGACCTGCATGGAAATATCATCTTTCAGACACGCATGTATGCTCATCCCTTGCCAGACAAGGAGGCCGAACAGGCTCGGCGTGTGGCCAGGATTTATCTGCTTGCTTTTGCTCATGGCGTGGAACGTGTGTTTTGGTACAACTTTCGTTCGAGAGAAACAGATCCCTATGAACCGGAGGACTGTTTTGGCCTTATTCATGCAGATTTTTCCGAGAAACCGTCGCTTCAGGCTTATCGCACGTTGACAAGGATGCTGCCAAGTGGTAGCACACGGCCTCGCCTGTGGATAGACAGGAATGTATTTTGTGCGTCTTGGACTCAGCCCGGCGGACATCGGGTCAAGGCCATGTGGTCGCCTTATGTTCCTGTTCGTCATCGATTGAACAGTAAACGGTCGCTGTCTGTGTATAATCATTTGGGGGAAAGGATTACTCTCAAGGGCCGAACTGTTACTTTGACAGACTCGGTCATTTACTTTGTTGAATGACTTCCTTGGCTTCAGATTTGTCCTATAATAACGTATTTATATGAAATTGTTCGTCCATGAGTGGACGGAGATGAATTTTTCTTACTACATTTGCATGATTTACAGCGGGGGATATGTGTGATGCTGGTAATCGGATAATTAAAAGATGAGTTTATGAGACATCTAAGTCATATAGTGTTATTGCTTGTGTCGCTGGTGTTTGTACAGATGCCATCTGGCGCAGTTTGTCTTGATTCCAGATTATGCCCTTCTGCGTCTGCATTCTCTGATTCTGAAGTTCGCATGAAGGCAGAAACAGCCGTTACCGACGATGTGGAACCGGAGCAGGAGAGTGGTATTCCTTTTCGTTGTACGCGGATTATCAATGGGCAGTTTGCTCCTTACACGAGATGGTATACCATGAGCATCCGTTCGGGGAAGTTGCTTCATGCCCGGAATGATAGTATCCTATGTGAATCCACTGATGCTGTGACCCGCAGCCACCTTTGGTGTTTCACAGGTACCAAGGAGGAGGGATATCAGGTATACAACTGTGCTTTCGGTCCTCGATTTGTGGCCCGTGTTCTCTCCTCAGACGATCATTCTTTGGTGCAGATGAGCTTGCTAAGTACTTTTGCTGAAGGCACTTCCTTGTTTCAGGTAAGCGAGAATGGCAGTTCAGGTTATAATCTGCATCATCCTGACGTGCCCAACAGTTGTTGGAATGATTATGGCCTGCATGATTATGTGGCTTTGTGGAACAGTGACCATTCGCCTTATGACGGAGGTTCTTGCATTGTCTTTAGTCCGTTTGACCCCACACAGGTGGTGCAGGAATCTGTCCTGGACAGTACCGCTTGGCAGACTGTTGAAGGCGAGATAGTTTATCTGAGCATGAGGGATGGCAGCGTGAATGCTTTTCCCAAGGAATATATTGTCAAGCAAAGCCAGAAGGATGATGTTGTCTCTATATTGGCAGTCGATGGCAAGGAGTATGTCTATGAAGGCGTAGATAATGTCCTTGGTCAGGCTCCAGCAGAGTTGCCCACCATAACAAGCTTTAAGTTCAATAACAAGTACAACGACATGCTTATGGAGGATGCCATCGGTGTGTTTGTTGACCCTTCACATATCCGGGTGGATGTGGGCAGTATAGGTAAACGTCTGGTGGCCAGCATCAAGACTTCTGTTGAGGAAGCCGAGGTGTATGTTGCCGATTCCTTGCAGGACAGTAAGCACACCAGTAGGCGCTTTGAGCAACCAGTGACCTACACGGTTGCCCTTCCTGGATGGCGCATGCTTAGACGCAATAGCGTCACGGGCGAGTATGGAATGCATCCCTTTGGAAATGATTATCAGGTGCAGGTCACCTATTTGTGTGATTATACCCAATCCGCCTATGGAGTGCCCACTATCTATATCACTACAGACGATGGCACGATGATCAGCAGCAAGGATTATTACTGGGATGCAAAGATAACCATTGACGGTGCGGGATATCTGCCTGATATGGTAGAGACTCCCATGCAGATCAAGGGTCGCGGAAACAGTTCGTGGGCAGGTGCAACGGGAAAGAGCCCCTATCGAATCAAGTTTGCAGGCAAACAGAAACCATTAGGGATGAAGGCGGGCAAGAACTGGAATCTGATTGCCAATGCTCAGAAGGGGTCCATGACCACCAATGTTATCGGTTCACGTGTGGCAGAGATGGTGGGGGCGGCTGCAGCCAATCATTTCCTGCCTGCTGAACTTTATATCAATGGAGAGTATCGTGGTTCTTATACTCTGACCGAGAAGGTTGGTTTCAGCAACAACAGCATAGACTTGGTGGATGAGTCGAATGCCGTCTTGTTGGAACTGGATTCTTATT
>JBJFDX010000015.1:0-3361 GCA_051890235.1 Bacteroidaceae bacterium
AGGTGGTAGAGTGTCATTACACTACGGGTGGATATGACATGTTCATCAAGATTTATGCACGTAACAATCATCACATGCTCAGCATCATTCATGACAAGTTGCAGCCCTTGGGATTGCAGAGGAGTGAGACCATCATCTCCTTCAATGAGGCCATCTGCCGTCGCTTGCCGGTATGTCTTGAGCATGAACAGGAGGAACCGGAACAGGAATGATTAGTCTGATAGCTGCTGTGGCACGTAATGGTGCCATTGGCCATGACAATAAGTTGCTCTATTGGCTGCCCAATGACCTGAAGCGTTTCAAGGCGCTCACCACAGGACACACCATCGTGATGGGGCGCAAGACATTTGAGTCTTTCCCCAAGGGTGCTCTGCCCAATCGCCGTAACGTGGTTCTCTCCCGTCAGTCTGTTTCCTTCCCCGGTGCCGAGGTGTTCTCTTCTCTTGAGGCTGCTCTGGCCAGTTGCTCCTCTGACGAGGAGGTCTTCATCATTGGCGGTGAAACCCTTTATCGCCAGTCGATAGCCATGGCCCACAGACTGTATCTCACTCATGTGGATGATGTGCCCACTCAGGCAGATGCTTTCTTTCCCGAGGTGAACTTGCAGGAGTGGCAGGTGATGGCTGATGAGGCACATGGGACAGACGAACGTCATCAGCAGGCTTACCGCTTCGTGGATTATTGCCGACGAGACTCCTGAATCTCTTTCCCGTCTGTCTGTTTGGCGGAAAGGGCTGAGCTTTGGCTGGGGATAGGTGTGCAAACAATGTAAGAACGAATTCTATATTATGAGACAATATCTTGATCTGGTGCAGAAGATACTCGATGAAGGCGTGCAGAAGCATGACCGCACGGGCACAGGCACCATCAGCATCTTCGGCCATCAGTGCCGTTATGATTTGGAGCAGGGATTCCCTCTCCTTACCACCAAGAAGGTTCACCTGAAGTCCATCATTCACGAACTCCTCTGGTTTCTGCAGGGAGACACCAATGTGCGTTATCTGCAGGAGAACGGGGTGCGTATCTGGAATGAATGGGCCGACCCTGAGACTGGTGATTTGGGGCATATCTATGGTTATCAGTGGCGTTCCTGGCCCGATTACTCAGGTGGCCATATCGATCAGATACAGCAGGCAGTGGATGACCTGAAGCATAATCCTGACAGTCGTCGTATCATTGTTTCGGCATGGAACGTGGCCGACCTTCCCCAGATGAATTTGCCTCCCTGCCATGCCTTCATGCAGTTCTACGTGGCTGACGGCCGTCTCTCACTCCAGCTTTATCAGCGTTCGGCAGATGTCTTCCTGGGTGTCCCCTTCAATATAGCCTCTTATGCCCTCCTGTGCATGATGATGGCTCAGGTGTGTGGCTTGCGTCCCGGTGATTTCATTCACACCACAGGCGATACCCACATCTATCTTAATCATCTCGATCAGGTTCGTCTTCAGCTTACTCGCGAACCTCGTCCTCTGCCCAGGATGATACTCAATCCCAGGGTGAAGGATATCTTCTCCTTCCATTACGAGGACTTCCAGCTTGAGGGGTATGATCCCTGGCCAGCCATCAAGGGCGTTGTATCTGTATGATTCCTTATGCCGTTACCTCAGGATTTCGTTTCGTTGATGCAGTCTCATTACGGATGTTCCCAGGCCGAGCGTCTCTGTCAGGCCCTGGAGACCACGGATCCCTCCGTGTCTGTCCGTCTCAATATGCGCAAGATGAGTTTGTGTATGAGTTCGGAGCAGGTGTCGTCAGTTCTCCGTCATCTTGATTCCCATTACGAAGCGGTGCCTTGGTGTCCCCATGCCTGGTATCTTCCCCAGCGTCCCTCGTTCACCTTTGATCCCCTCCTGCATGCGGGCGCTTATTATGTTCAGGAAGCGTCATCCATGTATGTGGCTGATGTGCTCCGCCGCTATCTTCCTCTCATCCATGCTGCGTCTTCTTGTCCCCTGACAGCCCTTGACCTGTGTGCGGCTCCGGGAGGCAAGTCCACTCTTCTGGCAAGCCATCTTCCCCAAGGTTCCGTGCTTGTCAGTAACGAGGTTATACCTAAGCGTGCTCTTATCCTGGCAGAGAATATGGCCAAGTGGACATCGGGTATGCCTTGCGGCACTTATCCGCTTACCGCTTTGGTAACCCAGAACCGTCCCTCTGATTTTGCAGCCTTTGAGTCGCAGTTTGATTTCCTTCTCACCGATGTTCCCTGTTCGGGTGAAGGAATGTTCCGCAAGGATGAGCAGGCCGTTCGTGACTGGAGCCTTGATAATGTGGAACTCTGTCGTCAGCGTCAGCGTGATATCCTGCAGGAAATCCTGCCTGTGCTTCGTCCGGGTGGTCTGCTGGTCTACAGCACCTGCACCTTCAATCACCATGAGGATGAGGAGAACGCCCGTTATGCCTGTCAGCTGTCAGGCGGTGAACTGCTTGAGGAGCGTCATTTCCTGCCAGGCAGAGATCGTGGGGAAGGGTTTTATGTGGCTGTTATCCGCCGCCTTGCTGATGCCGATGAAGCCTCCTCGGTGGATATCGAACGCCTTCCAGCACGTGTGCATCGTTATCTGCGTGTCCTCTATGACAGTAGCTCCTCAGCTGCCGATACCGCCTCTCTTCCTCAGATTCCACTCACTTACGAACAGGCTCTTCAGTATCTGCGCAGGGAAGCCATTCGTGTGGATGCTCCTCGTGGCATGGTTACCCTTTGTTATCAAGGTTTCCCCTTGGGTCAGGGCAAGAGTGTAGGTTCGCGCATCAACAATCTCTATCCTTCCGAGTGGCGCATCCGTAGTGGTTTCACCACGCCCTACAGCCTGTTTGGTGACTTGGCAGATTAATAGTTTTCATGGTGAATATGGGTTCTATGATAATGAGAGGATGCTCCACATTGCTCTTGGGCATGTCTCTGACACTGACATCCTGTGTCAAGAGTGATAAACCTGTGGAGGTGCGTGAGTATGTCAGGGTGGGAGATTCACTTCCTCGGTTCTCTGTGACTTTGCTTGACGGTACTGTGGTGAACAACGATAGTTGGGCAGGGAAACGTCTTGTGCTGATTTTCTTCAGTACAGGATGCCCCGACTGCCAGAAGGAGTTGCCCGAACTGGAGTACTTCTATCAGAAGACAAGGGATAGAACAGACATCTTCACCTTGGGCGTCAGCAGGGAAGGAGGCTTCGGGGCGGTGAGTAGCTATTGGGAGGAGCACCATCTGACTTTCCCATGTTCACCGCAAGAGGATAGGAAGGTGTACAACCTGTTTGCTTCTGCCATTGTACCACGCATCTATGTGGTCAACGAACAGGGTATGGTTACCCATATGTTTAACGATTCCAACATGCCACTGGCAGATAGTCTGTTGGAT
>JBJFDX010000016.1:0-3359 GCA_051890235.1 Bacteroidaceae bacterium
GGGCTGCTTTGTGTCTGTAGCATATGACAGAAAGCTTTATCCCGAATCGGTCATTAGAGAAAGACACATCAAAACAGGCAATTCTGAGCAGTACTACTTCATTGGCAAAGAAGCGTGCTTACTTTTTGGGGCAGAATATGGATAATTTTCACCCTATCGTTTGCATTTCGCATTTTTGAGGTTTTTGATTGCTCTTAGAATACCTATTCAGGAACTATTGGCCGTCAAATAAGCGAATCCCTCTATAAACAGTATTGCGTTTTTATTCTGATGGCGTAAAAGTGGTTTTATATACGTTTGGGTTTATGTAAATTTATGGGTTCTTATGTATATCTGGATGGTTAAAGTGAAATACTTGACTCTTGGGGGTGAGACTCTCATTGAAAATAGATAATTTTGCGCCATGAAAAGGACATCTCATAATAATGTTAGTCAGAATGGTGCTGTAGGACGTGAAATGCGTAGGGTGCTGCTAATATACACAGGTGGTACTATCGGCATGGGACGCAACCTTTTGACAGGTGCATTGGAGCCACTTGATTTCCGCCATCTGATGGACAATCTTTACGAATTCCGTTCTCTGAATGTAATAGTCGACACATATTCGTTTCCTGATCCGATAGATTCCAGTAATATGGATCCTCAGCATTGGGCGAGATTGGCACGCATTGTGGCCGACCGTTATGAAGCCTACGATGGTTTTGTAATCCTGCATGGAACAGATACAATGGCTTATACATCGTCAGCTCTCAGCTTTATGCTAAGAAATAGAACTAAACCAGTCATTCTCACTGGTAGTCAGTTGCCCATAGGCCAACCACGTACGGATGCCAAGGAGAATTTGCTGACGAGTATTGAATTGGCCGCAGCTTGCGATCAGGAGGGTCATGCACGTGTTCCTGAGGTCTGTATCTATTTCAATGGTCATCTGTTACGTGGAAATCGTGCGACGAAACAGAATGCTGAGGGATTTAATGCTTTTGAAAGTTTCAATTATCCGCATTTATGTGATGCGGGTGTCTCTTTTACTTTCCGAACTCATCATATACTAACTCCAGACTATCATCTGCCTCTCTCGCTGCAAACACAGATGAATCCCAATGTGGTTGTATTTTCTCTCTTTCCAGGTATTCAGGAGTGTATTGTCAAGCATGTTCTGAATACTCCAGAATTGAAGGGTATTGTCATACGGAGTTTTGGTGCGGGAAATGCGCCTCAAAGTCCATGGATATTAAAACAATTAAGCGATGCATCGCAACGTGGTGTCACCATTGTGAATATCAGCCAATGTGAGACAGGATGTGTTGAGATGGGACTTTATGCACCAGGTATGCAACTTCTGGAGGCTGGTGTGGTGAGCGGGTACGATAGCACAGTGGAGGCTGCAGTTACCAAACTGATGCACTTGAATGCTTTATATGATGATCCGGCAATGGTGCGCAGGTTTATGGGGCAATCTCTTTGTGGTGAAATTACTACGGTAGAATAAGAGGGTAAATATCGAATTGATAGTTCCGTGAATGATGAGGGGAATTAACGAGTATGGTATAAGGAGAAGGATAAACCGAATGATGATGGTCGTGTTCATCTACTTCTTGTTTACTCCATATACTGCTTATGCTCAAAAGAGTGCAACGGCTCAGAGCCTGGAGAAACAAGGGATGGTGGACGTCTCTGCATTGGATAGTACCATACATGTGAGCCTCATGTATGCTCGTTCTGATAATTTCACAGGCAAGGTTCTTTACGAAGACTTACGTGAGGCTTTGCTTCATCCCCGTGCGGCAAAAGCTTTGTGTGTGGCGCAGCGATTGCTCAGACAGAAACGCCCAGAGCTTTCTCTGAAGATTTACGATGCCACTCGTCCTATGTCAGTTCAGGCAAAGATGTGGCAAGCTGTAGTAGGAACAGCTCAGCAGAATTACGTAAGTAATCCCCGGAATGGAGGGGGACTGCATAACTATGGTATGGCTGTGGATGTTACCTTGTGTGACGCACAGACTGGTGACACTTTGGATATGGGTACCAAGGTTGATTTTATGGGCGTAGAATCGCACATCGATAGGGAATCAGATTTGGTGAAGCAACATGTCATCAGCCAGGAGGCGGCTGATAATCGTATTCTGTTACGTTCCGTGATGAAGCAGGCCGGGTTTATGCCACTTCGAACAGAATGGTGGCACTTCAATCTGATTACTCGTGCTCAGGCTCGTGCTCGTTATAAACCCATACGCTGAGAGGAGTGATGGAAATAGAATCTCCATTTAAGCCGAATCGGTCTTTGGCGTTATGATGATTGTGGGTTTTATTTTTGAGCAGATCTCTTTTCGCTTTGAGGGTGTAATGGGGTGCCATTGTAACCGAAAAACGGGAAAACAGATGACAAAATGGATGTTTGTAAGCGCATACAACCTAATGACCGATTAGGGTTTAATGACATAGTTTTTCTACAAAGTCAGTACATAAACGGGCTACTTGACTTTCCATGCCGCTGAAGCCATGATCGGCTTTCTCTAAAAGGATAAAGCGACTTTTCTTACTTTCTTGATGAAATCGTTCTCCGTAGGTGTAAGGAACTATGCGGTCACATTCTCCATGTATGACGAGTTGTTCCCCTTTGTACTGCCGTGCAGTTTCATATATAGGAAGTGATATGGCGGTTCGTATAAAATTACCTCCCAGTTTGCGCCCTCCCCACAATTCTATTGTCTGTGGGGGATTTTGTGGGTCATATTGTGCTCCAAAAGTGTTCCCTCGTAGGGCATCATCACGTAGTACAGCAGCTGGAGCAAGAAGAATGCGTCCTGCCACAGTTCTCTTTCCTAATAGGGCTGTAGCCATAGCAGCCACAACGCCACCTTGTGAATGTCCTGCCAGAATAATGGGCCCTGCCCATGGTAGACATTGTGCGTAAGAGACCACTCGTTTTGCATCTTCTATTTCGTTGGGCACAGTCATGTCTTCAAAGCTACCTTCGCTTTGTCCATGCCCGTTGAAATCAAACCTCAAGGATGCTATACCATGCGCTTGAAGGCTATCTGCCAGTGTGTGTAGCAGGGCACCTTCCTTGTCTGCCGTAAATCCATGACAGATGATAACTAAAGGAATCTTCTGGCAGGTTACCTTGGAGGGTTTCTGAATGATTGCTGACAGTTTGCCATGGTCGCCTTGAATGGTGACGGGAATGTTCTCTGCGTGAATCTTCCCTGTAAAGGTTACTGCCAGATATAACAAGATTAGAATTCTTTTCATTCGAAAGTATTTTTTTTGATTTATTTCTTGGAATAAATCCGACCATTTCTCGCCATGGCATAGCTCAAGCACGCTTGGCTCTGCTCATTTGGCTTAACGAAATGGTT
>JBJFDX010000017.1:0-12363 GCA_051890235.1 Bacteroidaceae bacterium
CCCGAAATAGTAATTTGAGGCCATTAGAAGGTAGAAAATATATGATTTCTAATGACCGATTCGGGTCAAAGGACAGTGAAACGTGCAAAGCGGAGGAGAAGTTGTTTTCTTCCCGCTGATTCGAAGGATACCATGGCACGTGTATCCATTCCTGTG
This sequence comes from Bacteroidaceae bacterium, assembly GCA_051890235.1. Lineage (GTDB taxonomy): Bacteria > Bacteroidota > Bacteroidia > Bacteroidales > Bacteroidaceae > Physcousia. Next base: position 157 of record JBJFDX010000017.1, read on the forward strand.
CCTTCAACTCGTTCCACTATGCCTGGTCCAAATCGTTCGTGTACAATCTTCTGACCTGGCTTGATGGTGGTCTGATTGTTGTTTGGGCCTTGAGACGCAGTGAGTGGCTGTGATGAGGTAAGTGAGGTGGTGAAGCGCTTTGGGCTTATGGATGTATGGGCAATAGGATTGATTCTCCTCTCTGGCGAGTGGTGGAATGATTGAATTCTTCTGTCTGTCTTTCTTCCATTGAGATGCAGAAAAGATGGGTTTATCTCGCTGAGGAATCTGCAGGGGTCGGAGAACTCTACACGTCCATAGCGCATACGGCTGCGAGCAGAGGTGAGGATGAGATGCTCGCCTGCACGTGTCATGGCTACATAGAAGAGACGGCGCTCCTCTTCCAGCTTATTAGGGTCTTCGGCATCCATCTGATTAGGGAAGAGGTTCTCCTCGAGTCCTGCCACACAAACGGTTTTGAACTCAAGGCCCTTGGATGCGTGTACCGTCATGAGGGTCACGCGTTCTGTATCCTCCTTGTCCTTACCTTCATCTTGGTCGGTGAGCAGACTTACTTCCTGGAGATAGTCGGAGGCTCCCGAGGGTAATCCTTCTTCCTGACGCTCTTCAACGAAACTTTGGATGGAGTCGGTGAGCTCTTGCAGGTTCTGCTGTCGAGTGAGATCCTCCGTTGTTGTTCCCCGGAAGATATCGGCCTGCATACCGCTCAGGGAGAGTATCCTGAGCATGAGCATGCTCACATCGAGTCCGTCACTCATCTCCTGTCTGAGTCCTTGGATGAGGGATGTAAACTCGGTCAGTTTCTTGGTGGCAGCGGTGGGCAGACTGTATTCGGATGCCTGCTCAATCACTTGCCAAGGACTAACCTTGTGGTCGGATGCTGCTTTCCACACACGGTCGATGGTGGTGTTGCCTATTCCTCGAGCAGGATAGTTGATGATACGGTGCAGGGCGGTCTCGTCGAGAGGGTTCACACAGACACGCAGGTATGCTATGGCATCCTTGACTTCCTTTCTCTGGTAGAAGGAAAGACCGCCATAGATGCGATAGGGTATACCCCTGCGACGCAGTTCTTCCTCCAGACTTCGGCTCTGGGGATTGGTACGATACAGGATGGCCATATCGCTGAAGGGCATGTGTTCTCTGACGTGCAGATGGCTGAGATACCTCACAATGGTGGAGGCTTCGTCCACATCGCTATAGGTATAGAATACTTCGATGGGGGCTCCCTGTGGATTACGACTGAATATCTGCTTGGGAATCTGACCATTGTTATGCTTTATGAGGCTGTTGGCAGCATCAACGATGGTTTGTGTGGAACGATAGTTCTGCTCCAGTTTGAAAAGGCGTGAGCCCTGATAGGCCTCCTGGAAATGCAGGATATTGCTGATCTCGGCTCCGCGGAAACTATAGATGCTCTGAGCATCGTCGCCCACCACGCATATCTTTTGCCTCTTTCTGGTGAGTTGCAGTACAATCTGGTGCTGGGCATAGTTGGTGTCCTGGTACTCATCCACCAGAATGTAGTGATAGAAATCCTGATAGGCATCGGTTACCTCGGGATGATTACGGAAGAGCAACCACGTCTGCAGCAGGAGATCATCAAAGTCCATGGCGTTGGCCTTCCGTAGCCTTTCCTGATACTCCCTGTATATCTCTATGATGGCCGGCATGTTGCTGGCCTGGTCGGTATGGATGTATGATGCTGGATATTGTTCAGGGACAAGTAACTGATTTTTGGCGCGGCTGATGCGTGAGAGTACAGACGAAGGCTTGTATTGCTTTTTCTCATCCAGATTCATGCTTCTGAGAATATCCTTGATGAGGCTTTTGCTGTCTTCGCTGTCATAGATGGTGAAATCAGCTGTGTATCCTATGTACTTGTATTCCCTGCGCAGGATGCGTGCGAAGACGCTATGGAAGGTTCCCATGGTGATGTGCATAGCCAGATCGGCTCCCACCATGGTGGCTATACGTTGCTTCATCTCCATGGCAGCCTTGTTGGTGAAGGTAAGTGCCATGATGTGTTGTGGCTGGATACCCACAGCATCCATCAGAAAGGCAATCTTGGTGGTCAGCACTCGTGTCTTGCCGCTACCTGCTCCTGCTATCACGAGTGAGGGGGCATCGGTACAGCATACGGCTTCGCGTTGCTGGGGATTGAGTTGGGAGAGATATGTGGGTTCCATAGATGTGGCAGATGGGGTGGTGGGAAAATCAATATTCATAGTGGACTTGGAGAGATGCTCAGAGGATGTATTGTAATGTGCCATAGATGAATGAGAGCAGCATGGCCATCACAATCCAGATGGCATGTCGGCGAATGCCCCATAAAAGGATGAAGCAAAACTTGCCAGGGGAAGTGATGTAGAGGCTGAGATAGGCATAGAGCATGGCTACAGCCAAGGTGATGACTGCTATGATGACCGGGAGTCCATAGATGAGGGGCGAGGGCCAGATGCCACCCGTGATGGCCCGTAGAGGACTGTCGGGGAGGATAAAGGCCAGGATGGGTACGCTCAGGAACATAATGGCCACGATAAGGGTGGTCCACAGAATGTTGTTATTATGGTTTTGCCTATAGATTCTGACGCATATCTCCAGGGCTCCTGCTGCTGAACTGTAGACCAGGGCATATGCCGTAATGGGGGAGGCTATCAGACTGTCGAGATGAAGGGACAGCCATCGCAGCCCCTCGTCAGAAATAAGTGAACGACAAGGAAATCCGAAGGCAGACATCATCCACGAGGCTGGCAGTATGCATACAGCCAAGCCTGTCAGGATGGTAATGGTCCAGAATACAGGATGTGGGTATTTAGTCTTCATCCGCTACCAGGTGGTCTACATCAAGAATGCGCAACTGAATGGCTCGCACTGCCAGTCGTACTGCATTCACACCATTACGCTCCTGTGGAGGGAATAGACGGCTGATAAGGTCGGCCTGGCGCTTCTCGAGACTCTTCGTTCCAAAGGGCATTTGTCTGAGTGAAGAAATCATCTCCTTGGTATATCCCAGGGCCAGATGACGCAGGAATCGTTCGTCATATTCGTCGATGTCATATTGCAGCATGGCGTCGGCCTGTGCCGATTCGGTGCATACAACCTTTCTGAACCGTGAGATGACCTTCTCCAGAAAGGGTTCATTGAAGACATACTTGCGTCCGTGCATGACCAGCATCACATCATCACGCTCAAGCAGATTGCCCGTCTTGAGTATGATGCCGTCAGCTCCTGCTGATAACACTTCCACCCAAAGGCGTTCGTTGAGAACTTCACCCGTGAAGACAAGGACGCGCACAGAAGGATAACGGCTCTTCAACTGTCGACAGATGTCTACACCTACCGTGGTGGAACCTCCCAATCCAAGGTCAAGCAAAACCAGATGAGGCACTTCGGCACGCATGAGCTTCCAGAATTCTGCCTCGGTGGCGGCTGTGCCGATAATCTCGGCTTCGGGTATCTCGGAGTGGAAGATTTGCTCTGTGCCTTTGAGCTCAAGTTTTACATCCTCCACAATAATTACTTTGAATGAGTCCATTATCTTATAAGGTATGTTTTCAGTTTCTGATGCAAAGTTAACAATTTCCTGCCATCATCGTGCATAGAATGCAAAATCCTTCTCTCTGAGCCTCTGCCGTGAGACGGAGCCCAGGGTGACCGAAGGCAGCATCGTATTCACGAACAGCCTGCCGGGCTACCAAAAAAGGAAAGCATCGTGATGCAGGTGTGAAAAGTTCATCCAGATGAACGTTTGCAGGTGGATTGCCAGTACAGGACAGGATGACCGTTATGCGGCCATTCTGTTCCTTAGTCTTTATGCAGACTCTTGTCTGGCTGCCTGCCAGAGGAGTGGCCAACGAGGTGAGCAGAGTGCGCAGCAAGACCTCGTCACCTAAGGCAACAAGGTTGGTCTCCTCGACCACAAATTCTGTATTTATTTGTCCCTCGGACAAACGTAGGCGTGACATGCGCTGAGCCACTTGTGTCAGGAGAGGCTGCAAAGCCACATGCTGACGTAGTGGCGGACGTTGCTCGCTCTGGTGTGAAGCCTGTTCGTAGAGCAACATATAAATCTGTCGGTAGGATTCCAGCAAATCAGATAATTCCTCCACCTGCTGACCACTGTCTTTGCTCTCACTCATGGCTGTCACCATCTGACGTGTACGTGCCGGATAGTACATGGTTTCATGTTTGATGGTGCTCAGCGAGTTGTCGAGTATCTGATTCATTACATACAAACGGTTCTCCTCGAACTGGTATTTCTCCAGCAGTTCCTCCTGCCCGGCAGCCTGATTCTGCAACTCCTGTGTCTGTTCCACCCAGAGCATGGTCTGGTGATGAAGTTCCTCCATGGGTTGACTTAAAGGGCTTCCCTGTGTCAGGAGTGAAAGGATTTCCTGCCAGAGTTTCTTGACCTTTTCCAGATCTTGTTCTGCTGACAGACTATCAGCGGACTTCTGATGGGAGTGTGTAGGCATGTTGTCCTGAAAATCCTCTATTGTCTCGGGGGTGGCCTTTCGGAAGTATTCTGTAAGGATTTGCTGACCAGAGAGCAGAATCTTGCTCACCTGTTCCATGTGTTTCCTGTTGCGAAGGCGGTCACGCAGAAAGAGATGGTAGAAAAGGAGAATGGCCATGAGCGAAAGGATGGACACGAGTACATAGAGCACGTTGGTGTCGAAACTGATCTTCTCCATTTGCCTGCAGTAGGCTGCAAGCGAGGAGTCCTGACTGTAGAGCCTGTGCAGGCGTACGCATTCGCTGTTCTGCCATCGGTAATCCTCCCATCTCTTGAGTGCCAGAGCAGAGATGGCCATCTCGTTTCTGAGGGAAACCAGAAGGGCGGTATCAACTTCGGTCCCCATCTTTTCCACAGCTTGCTGGCCCAGCTGGTAAGCTTTTGCATACTGACCTTGAATGTTGGCCGTATACACAGAATCAAAAAGTTGAGAAGGGGAGGGCGAGTGGGCTCCTGATGTGAGTGTTGCTGAAAGGAACATGAAGCAGAGGCTCAGTACCCGAGGCAGTCGGAACCAGAATCGGCTTCCTTGTCCCTGAGTACTTTCCACACCAAAAGCGCAAACCTGGAAGAAGGAGGAGGTTTTCTTGTACTTTTCGATGATGCCGCGACAGTTCATGATTCCAAAGCCAAAGCCTTTCCCTTCCTTGTCTCCCCCTATTTCCTTGGGATCGTAGACTTTGCTGTGGTTCAGAGTGAATATATCATCAGGAGAGAGTCCCTCTCCGGTGTCCTGAATGCTAATCTCAACATAATTGTCAGAGGCCGAAGCCTGTAACGTGATTGTTCCTCCGCTGGGTGTGAACTTACGGGCATTATCGGTCAGGGTGTTGATCATGAACATGGTGAGGGCCTTGTCTGCCTTCACACGTTCGTTGGTGGGTTCAATCTTCAGGGAGATTCCTTTCTGGCTGAAGGTGTGATTCCCCAAGGAGATGATGCGGAACATGTCGGTCAGAGGGAAGGTGCTTATGTGCAGGCTCAACTGTCCTCGTTGCACCTGAATCCATTCGGTGAGCAACTCGTTGATATGCATAATCTCCTCTGCCAGTTCACCCACATAACGAAGTCTTTCGGAATCTACCTTTCCTTCCTTCTGCATCCGCTTGACTTCTGCACGCATGCGATCCAAGTAGGGAACGATGGCATACACAAGTGATACTTTCGCCCTGCGTTCCAGATTGCCTTGCACAAGTTCCTGAGCATGGAATTGTGCTGCCTGGCATGCTTGGCGCAGTTCCTCCAGTTGCTCGTGCCACAGGTCATGGCATTCGTCCTTTGCCCTGACTACTTGATGAAACTCTTCGGAATCTTGTATGTTGTTCAGGCTCAGAATGCTCTGTTTAGTGTTTCGCTGGATTTTTCTCGTATAGACGGCAAAGAGGATGGTTACCAGCAGAATGAGCAAACCGAGGAGATATAACTTCTGGTGTATGGCATCTACTTCTTCTGAGAGAATATCTCTGCGTGAGTCCAGCTCGCGATTCTGTCTGGACTGGTCGAGCAGGTCGAGATAAGCATTCCGATGCATGTCGGAGGCCGTCTTGTTGTTGAGCGCACTATAGGCCATACTCAGTTTCTCGTGTATGCCTGCCATCCAGGGTTCTACTATGGTGGAATCGCGAAGCCTTTGTTCCTCCACCATGGAGAGTGCCGTCTGGAAGTGGGATAAGGCGAGTTGAGGCTGGTCCTGTATGAAATAAATCTCGCCGAGTGTGCGGTAGGCACAAGCCGTCTGATACAGATCCTTGTATCTGCGGAAGAGTGAGCGTGCCTTCTGGGCAAGTATCAGAGACAGTTCTGGCGTGGAGAGTGTAGCCCCTTGAGGCGAGAACTGTGACATCAGATATTTATAACCGTCATACTCGCGGGTGCGTATCAGTCTTGCTTGAGTGGTATCGGCAAGCATGATGGCCAGAGACTGCAGACAGTTGGCCTGAAAATAGATACATCCTGTATTCTGTGCGATGGTGTAGGCGTTGAGCAGATGCATCAGTTCCTGTTGCGTAACGCGGTCGGGTTCTCCTGTGATGAGACCGCCACTGCCGAGCATATAGTGGTAATAGATCCATTGGGTGGTGTCCCGTTCCAGAGATACTTCTGAGTCGATACTGTGAATCTCGGCCTGTGCTGCAGAGTCCTGTCCCAGATAATAATAATAGGTGGAGGAGACAATGTGCAGTTCGGTCTGAGCATAATGGAACTTCTTTTTCTGTGCGGTTGAGAGATAATCCTTCTCTTCCTCGATGCGTGAGATACGTCGGAGCGCATGATTGCGATGTGAGAAGAAGGTGTATCCTTCCCCCGTCCTTTGTGCCACTTTCATGGCGAGGACATCAGCGCAGAGCAGTTCTATCTGGTCTGCGGTGCAATGGTAGGCTTCTCTCAGCAGTCGTGTGGATTTCCCATAGGCCATCTGCTGATAGGCCACGTATGCCAGATTGCAATGAGCCTCGGCACGCTCGGATGTGTTTTGTGGAGCGCAGCGCAGCGCCTTGCGAGCATATACAAGACTGCTGTCAATATTCCGGTATCGCCAGTTGAAAGATTGTGTGTTGTAACAGGCGGCTTCTTCCCTGGCTTGCTGTTGGGTACACGATATGCATCCGATGGTTATTATCAGGGCCAGAAGGTGGAGTGCTTTTCTTTTCATAGGCAACCAAGATAACTGTTACAGCCAGGAGGCCACCAGACTTGCACGTATGAGTGCATAGGTAAGCGAAATGGATGCCATGAGAAAGAGGGTGGAGAAACTCGATTTGACATAGCCTGTGCTGGTGCGGAGAGATGTGTTGTAATCGGTATGTGATGACTGATGACCGCATGCTCTCATGCAGATGAACCAGAAGAGCATGCCTGAGGCTATGCCGAAAACAGTGCCGCAGAATATATCAAGCGGATAATGTACTCCTAAATATATACGGGTGTAACTGGACAGTGAGGCCCAGGCAAAGAGAATCAGGCCAGTGGGAGCATGACGGAAGATAAGGGTGAAGAACATGGCTGCACCAAAACTGTTGGCCGCATGGCTGGAGAAGAACCCATACAGGCCTCCACGGTATCCGTTGACCACGTCCACCATATCGGCTATCTCAGGAGTGTGGGTGGGACGGAGCCTGTGGAAATAAGGTTTGCATAGGCTGCTGGATATCTGGTCTGTAAATATCACGAGCAGGATGGCACAAAGGATGATGGTGACACATGTGCTCGGGCGCTGGTTCTTGAATACCACCAGAGCGAGGCCCACCAACAGCGGAATCCATGTAAGTGTCTGGGTGAGTGTCCACATCAGACCATCCATGAAGAGTGAGTCGCTTCCGTTCCAGGCAAGCAACAGGTTCTGGTCAAGGGTTATCAGTCGGTCCAGCATTTGGGAGTAGGGCAATAGTGTCAGATAATAACAAAGTGTTTCTTCTGAATCCAGCCCACCTTGCCATCGGCAATCTCTATCTCAGCCCAGTCTTTCAGACTACTGTCACGTATCTCAACACGGGTTCCCTCATGCAGGAGGAAAAGGTCGTTGCCGCCTTCTGAAGGTGTGCTCTTGACCGTTACTACGGATGACATGACAATACCTGCATCATGTCTGCTTGACTCATGTTTCTGGTAAAGGGCGCACACGTTGCCCAGAATGCAGAGCAGCAGGAAAAGGATGGAGGCAAAGAATCCGCTTTTGCGTAACGCAACTCGGTCGGCAATGAGGAAAACACCCAGCATTACCAAAGCTAGGATGAAGAGGGTGATGCATGCCCCGGTCCATTGGCTCAGACTGAGCATGCTGGTCATGCGATAGAAGATGTCGAGCACCACGAAGTTGTGTTTGGCCGTGATGCGGTCGATAGTCTTCTCACGAGCCAACTGGAGATTGGCTTCTATGTCCTCATCTGCAGGATTGAGCTTGAGGGCACGCTCAAACCACAACACACTGTGGGCCATGTCATCCAGTCGGTAGTATGTGCATCCCAGATTGTAGCATACGCTCACGGATGTCACACTATCAGCTATCTGGTTGTATAATTCTGCTGCGCGCTCATATTTCTCCTCTGCAAAGGCCTTGTCGGCTCCTGCCTTCAGACTGTCAAGCATGTCCGTGGTACCGGCTTTGCAGAGTGCAGGGAGCATGAACAGTCCCATTAAGAGTATACCTATTCTTCTCATTTTCATTCTTCTTCTACTACTTGTTCTTCTTGATAGAGGCTTCCAACTTGTTGATGGTCTCAGAGGCATCCGAGTACATCTTCTCCATCTTTGCTGCAGGTTCTCCCGGAGCGAAGCGGGCAAACTCACATTCAGCCATGACATCCGTGTAGTTCTGGATGAGGTCTTCGGGAACATTATGTTCGGCCATGGCTTCTGCCACGTTGTCCTTGGTGAGTTGGCTCATGGAGATATTCAACTTGTCTGCAGCATATCCAAGCAGGGCACGCATCACCTCCTCGTAGAACAAGTCGGCTTGTCCTTGCTTCATCAGTTTCTCTGCATTACGCAATCTCTTTGAGGCAACCTTGCTTGCTCTTTGACGCCCTTGTCCACTGCGTATGATTCTCTTTCCTGACACCAGGCCGCAGATGGCTAATAGAAGCAGGGCGGGATAGGTGAGCCAATACGTGAGGCTTCCAAACAAGTGGCTTCCTGTCATGTCGGCATTTACTCCACCCATCTTGATGTATCGGATATCGTTGCCCAGCACTTTCAGGTCCTCTTGCTCTATGGGGGCGCTGGCCACATGTCCTTTACCCTTGGCCACCTTGATGGTCATGGAATCGGTGGTGAGTATCTTATAGGATTTGCTGGCAAGATCAAAATAACAGAACTCTACAGCAGGGATTTGGAACGTGCCGCCATGACGTGGAACAGCCACATAGTCATACACCTTGTTTCCCTTGGCACCCTCGGATGTGTAAGTTGTCTTGTCTGTTTCCTTGGGGTCATAGAGTTCGAAGTCCTGAGGGAATTTTACCTTTGGTGCGGTCATCAGTTTCATGTTGCCGTATCCGCTTACCACCAGGCGAAGGGTTGCCGCATCATTGGCTTTCAGTTCTTCGGGCGTGAGGCTACCTGAAATGGAGAAATGTCCTACTGCTCCCGTGAAGTTATTAGGCTTAGGCGAGGGTAGAGGCATGACTTCCAGTTCGCAGGCTGGGGCTGTGATGGACTTCCTTACCGTTTGGATGAGACTTCCTCCTCCGAAGAATACGTCGAAGGGGTCCATACTGGTATTCTGAATCTCAATCTGTGTGTCAAAGGTCACGCTGGGGATCTTCAGTTTGCCTGATTTCTGTGGGAAGAGCACATACTGGCGCCAGATGGCAGTACCATAGTTGCGTCCATTGACCCGCTCGTATTTGAGTGACATCTGTTGCTTGGCATCCAGTTCCTGCACGTGGAATCCGTCCAGTTGAGGTATCTCTCCAGCAATCTGTTGAATGTTGACCAGGGTGTAGAGTTTGTAGGTGAGCAGAACGGCTTCCTGCTCATATACCTTTGTCTTGTTGGCCGTTACGGTCATGTACAAGTCCTTGGCTCCGATATTGGTAGAGTTATTGCCGGAGGTGTTTCCTCCTCGTTCGTTTGGTGATGACTGTCCCCTCTGACTTCCATTCTGGTTGTTGGCATTTCCTTGTGAGGATGCGGGGAGAACTTCTATGCTGGCAGAGTTGCTCTTGATGCTTTTCCCATCCACCTTGATGGTGGCTTCAGGCAGTTTGTGTGTACCTTCCTTGGTGGGAATAAGCACATAGGTGAAGGTCATTGTGCTACTTTGGGTAGTCTTTCCGTTGATCATCGTGAAGTTGCTGCTTCGGCTGGTGCTGGGTCCGTATACAACCTCAAATCCATTGAAGTCATCCACCTGGATGTCCTCCACGTCGGTGGTATTGGCCACATACTTCACGCGTATCTGCTGTCCCACTTCTGTCTGTCGGGGCGCTTCTATTCTGAACGTCACCTGGGCAAGGACTGTTGCTACAGCCATTGCTGAATAGATGAAGGTAAGTAATATTCTTCTCATATCCTATGTGTCACCATTGTTTCTGAAGATGTTTCTGAGTGGGTTTCTGCTGAGCTTTCTGAAGCCTCTCCTGCGTTTCCTTTTCGTCCTGCATGGCCGCCTTGAGCATCTGTTCAGCATTTTCCTTGCTCATCTGCTGTGGATCAGGCTGTTGCTTCTGCTGATCTTGCTTGTCGTTCTTCTTATCCTGCTTTTCCTTCTGCTGCTGGTTTTCCTGCTGTTTCTTCTCGTCCTGTCCGTTCTCGTCCTGTTGCTGGTCTTGGTTGTCCTGACTGCCACCTTTCTTCAACTGATGCAGGCAGAGGGCATAGTTGTACCGTGTCTCTTCGGAGTGTGGGTTGTTGCGGAGTGACTGCTTGTAGCATTCCAGAGCCTTGTCGGGTTGCTTGGCTGCTTGCATGAGTACGCCCATGTTGTGGTACATCTGAGCCAAACGTTTCTTGTTCTTTTCCAGCTTGACGGCTGTTACATATTCCTTGATGGCATCTTCGGCCTTCTGCTGAAGCATCATGGCATTTCCCAGATTGTAATGAGCTCTTGAGTTGGCATTATCTGCTTCTATGGCTTTCTGGTATTGTACCTGTGCTTTGGCAAAGGCTGTGTCCCGCATGAGCCGGTTTCCTTTGCGTATGTAGTCTCGGCTGTTTTGGGCCTCGGCTGGGAGTGCCAGGGCCGCCAGACAGAGTATGATGGCTGTGAATATCTTCATGATTATGTCCTCCTGCTGAATATTCTTGAGAAGTTGAATCGCTTGTTTTCTCTTTCCATGAGCATGATATCCAGCAACAGGAAGAACAGGCCCAGGAGAATGAATCCCTGGAATTGCTCATCGTAATCGTTGTACATCATGCTCTCCATGCGTGTCTTGGCCAGACGATTGATTTGCTCGTTGAGTTTTACCTGTGCCGAACTGCTGTTGTCCACATAGATGTATGAACCGTTTCCTGCTTTAGCTATTTCACGGCACATCTCTTCGTTCAGTTTGGATACCACCACATTCCCCTCTTCGTCAAGGATATAGTTGGAACTTCCAGGCACGGGAATGGGAGCGCCGTTGGGATCACCTATTCCCAGCATGTACACGCGTATGCCTTTCTTTTCGGCTTCTTTTGCGGCCTCTACGGCTCCTCCCTCATTATCTTCTCCGTCTGTAATCACAAAGAGGGCTCGGCTTACTCCTTCCTGATTGGTAAAACTGTGCATGCCCAGTTCGATGGCAGCAGCAATATCTGTTCCCTGAACCGTAACCATTTCGGGGGATATGGTTTCAAGAAACATCTTGGCGCTCACGTAATCACTTGTGATGGGCAACTGGGTAAAGGCTTGACCTGCGTATACAATCAGTCCTACCTTGTCATCCTTCATGTTTTCCACCATATTGCTTATCATCATCTTGGCTTTCTCCAAACGATTGGGCTTGACATCCTCGGCCATCATGGAGTTACTGACGTCGAGCAGGATGAGGGCTTCAATGCCCTGGCGTTCCTGTTTCTCCATTCTTGTTCCGAATTGTGGACGTGCCAAAGCGATGATGAAGGAGGCTAAGGCCAACTGGCATAACCAGAACTTCACTTCGGGTCTCCACCGGGATACACCTATGAAGAGATTCTTAAGCAAGTCGGGGTCGCCATACTCCTTCAGACTTTTCTTTCTGGAATAGAGTGCGTAATAGTGTATC
>JBJFDX010000018.1:0-3347 GCA_051890235.1 Bacteroidaceae bacterium
TCATGTCGTTGAATGATGATATAAAACAAAGCTGTAGCTCCCAAAATATAAGGATAATACAGGTAAGGCATAATCTGCAAAGGATTGACCTTGGCAAGACCGGCTGCAATAAGCATCTGAGCACCATAGGGAATAAGGCCCTGAGCAAAACAGCTGAATGTATCAAGCAGACTGGCTGCACGACGTGGATCAACCTGGAATCGTGTACTTATCTCGCGTGCCAAAGGTCCTACGGTAAGTATGGCTATCGTATTGTTGGCCGTACAGATATCGGTAAAGACCACCAGAGCCGCGACACTGAGTTCAGCCCCACGCTTGCCCGAGATATGACGAGAAAGATGCTGCATGGCAAAGGTAATACCGCCGCTACGCCTCATACTCTCCACCATCCCTCCTGCCAACATGGTCACAACAATCAGTTCGCCCATACCCATCACACCCTCGTTGATGGCATGAAACCAGCCAAACAGATCAAAGCGGCCAAGTGCCATGCCCATAAAGCCGGACATCATCGTTCCTGTGGCCAAAACCAACATCACATCCAAACCACACAGGGCGGCAAACAATATATATATATAAGGTATTATCAGCAGAGGCTCTGTTTCAACTGCAGGATTAGGAGTTAGCGAACCGGACTGGGCATTTCCTATCATGAGGTAAAGTAAAATACAGATGAGGGCCGCGGGAACTGCAATTCGTATATTACTGCGAAACTTATCACGTAACTCACAACCCTGAGTCTTGGTGGCCATGATGGTGGTATCGGAAATAAAACTGAGATTATCTCCAAAGAAGGCTCCGCCCACCACGATAGCCACGGTAAGAGGGACAGGGAAACCTGCCTGCTGAGCCATACCGCCTGCAATAGGAGTAAGAGCAGCAATGGTGCCCACACTCGTACCTACGCTAAGAGAGATGAAGCACGATGCCAGAAAGATACCACAAAGTATCATGCTGGAAGGCAAGAAACGTACGGTCATCTGAACCGTGGCATCAATGGCGCCCGACTGCTTGGCTGTGGCTGCAAAGGCTCCTGCAAGGATGAATATCCATATCATCGTCATCAGACCCGGACGACTGGCTCCATCTATCAGTACCTGGAAACGCTTACCCACAGACATGCCGGGCATAGTGAGAAGCGAAAAGCCACAAGCAATGAGGAATGCTACCGTAATGGGTACAGCATAGAAATCACCAGCAAGCATGCTGAGGACGAAATACGTCAACAGAAACACCAGCAACGGACTTAGGGACAACATCCCTCTACGATAACCTATTCTCTGTTCCATGACTACAAATGTACTATTCTTTCCGCACTTGTAACAAAACAAAGGCGCACTTTTACAGAAAAGAAGCAAAAAAGATAGCAAACAAAGTCAATAATTCAACTTCTTTGTATAAATTTGCAAAGAAATTACACACAAACGGCAAACATAATACAAGAAAAGAATATGAGCAAAATCATAACCATGGGCGAAATCATGCTTCGCTTGTCTACTCCTGCAAACAGCAGAATCGTACAATCTGACTCATTTTGTGTCAATTATGGAGGAGGAGAATCTAATGTGGCTGTAAGCCTGTCCAATTATGGTCATGACGCATATTTTGTAAGCCGAGTTCCAGAACACGAAATTGGAACAGCGGCCATCAACAGCCTTAGAAAATATGGAGTACACACCCAATACATGGCACGTGGAGGACAGCGATTGGGAATCTATTATCTGGAGACAGGAGCAAGCGTGCGCCCCAGCAAAGTTATCTATGACCGTGCATATAGCAGCATGAGCGAAGCTAACGTGAGCGACTTTGACTTTGACAAGATTTTCCAGGATGCCGACTGGTTTCATTGGAGTGGAATAACCCCAGCCCTGGGAACTAAAGCTGCTGAATGTGTCAAGGCTGCGTGTCAAGCCGCTAAGCGCGCAGGAGTGACCGTAAGTTGCGACCTGAATTTCAGAAGCAAACTATGGACTTCAGAACAAGCCATAGAAGTCATGACGCCGCTCATGGAGTTTGTGGACGTATGTATCGGAAATGAAGAAGACGCCGAAAAAACCTTGGGAGTGAAAAACAGCGCTGACATCAACGCTGGCATGACAGATGCAGAGTGTTACAAACAAACCTTCACACAACTTTACCAACGATTCGGCTTCCGTATGGTAGCCAGCACGCTTCGCGAAAGTCTCTCTGCCACACACAACGGATGGAAGGCAATGCTCTATGACGGGAGCAAATTCTATCTGAGCAATCATTATGATATATTCCCCATCGTCGACCGTGTGGGTGCAGGAGACAGTTTCTCGGCAGGACTCATACATGGTCTCGTCTCAGGACAGACAGCCCAGGATGCACTTGAGTTTGCGGTGGCAGCAAGCGCTTTGAAGCACACCATTCCAGGAGACGTGAACCTGATGTCGGAAACAGAAGTGCTTTCGCTGGCTCAAGGAAATGCCAATGGGCGCGTACAAAGATAACCTTCATGCAAGCATAACCTCATTATCCTATAGAAATACAATTATAGAGCATTCAATAATCATACAATAGACAGACGGACATAAATAAAGGTAACAGATGGCAAGATATGATAAACTACAGGTCATGATCAAAATGGCCGAAACAGGTATGGTGCCCGTATTCTATAATGCTGATAAAGACTTGGCATGCCAGGTCATGCAGGCATGCTATGATGGAGGAATAAGAGTGTTTGAGTTTACCAACCGTGGAGATTTTGCTCATGAAGTGTTTGCCCATTGTATGCATTATGCCGGCAAACATTGTCCCGAGATGGCACTTGGCGTAGGTTCGGTGGTGGACTCCCCCACGGCTGCCCTTTATATTCAGATGGGTGCATGCTTCATTGTAGGTCCGCTTTTGAACGCAGAAGTAGCCAAAGTGTGTAATCGCAGACAGATACCATATATCCCTGGATGTGGCAGTGTGAGCGAAATAGGAACGGCTCAAGAAATAGGTTGCGAACTGACCAAGGTATTTCCTGGAGATGTATATGGACCAGCTTTTGTAAAAGGGATGATGGCACCATGTCCTTGGTCAAAGATTATGGTTACGGGAGGAGTGGCACCCGACGAGGATAATCTGCGTGGATGGTTTCAGGCAGGTGCCTTCTGTGTGGGCATGGGTAGCAAGTTATTCCCAAAAGGAAGCGTAGAAAACCACGATTGGTCAGCTATCACCAAGCATTGCAGCGAAGTGCTTGACTGCATTTCTCGCATCAGAGGATAAATGTTTTCTATAAGCTTCCACCATCGTATCTGCTCTTTTTCGTAACTTTGCAGGACAAACTGCAAGAGCGAGAAAATATGGCAGGAAGAAAAAAGATAAAAAACCGT
>JBJFDX010000019.1:0-3329 GCA_051890235.1 Bacteroidaceae bacterium
GTGCGTCTCAACAGTTGACGCTCATGCTGATTGTATCTGCCATGTGCCACCCTTCCTCCCTCGAGTGCCTGAAAGAGAGTAAGGTCGCCCAGGTCGGTCTGTAAGTAACGTAATCCATCGGAACTGACCGCCAAGACCTTAGGCACAGGCAGGCGACGCTCGGTAAAATGCTGGGCAAGATAGCAGAAGGCATGATTCTCGTCACGACTTGTGCCCACGACACCCACAACCGTATTGCCTGAAACGCCCTTCAGACGATAATACTTACGGTTGCTGCCTGCTCCGGGAAGCGGAGTGCACGAGGAGGCCTCCTCGTGCGCATAAGACACATATAATTGCAGAAGTTGTTCCATACCAAATATTTATCTTTATTGATTTCTGTTCCTATTGATATTCCGGGAGATCAGCCACAAAATGCTCCCCTAAGCCTTTCTGTGCCAGATGGCCATCATCCGACGTCTGACAGCCCACACATTCAGCACACTCACGACCGTGAGAAGCAAAGCGCCTGCCATGAAAACAAGCCCTAATCCTACATCATCCATGGAGGGAAACATCTCCCATAAGCGCTCCATATAGAGATTGCGAATGAACACGAGCAAAGCAAAGGCGAGCAAAAAGACTGCCGCATTGATGCTCATGGTGAGGATTTGATAGGGAAGGGCCACGGCCGACGGACTGTAACCGATAAGCATAAGGTTCCTGAGTTTCTCCGTATTCTTCTGAACAAGCAGATAGATGCTGAGCATCAATATATATAATGAGAGGAGACAGATGAGCAGTCCCACACCCATGACCACGGCAGCAGCCACCTTCAGGAAATAGGAAGCACGGCCACTCTCCAGTTTATCATCCTCGAGTTCATATCCATGATGGCTCATATAGGTGGCGATGGCATCATCGGCAGGATTGCCAACCTCCACAATAAGTCTTGTGGGCTTGCCGCTCTCACTTGAGGAGAAACGTTGATTGCTCCAGAGCATAAACTCCTGAGGTACGAGAATGGTATTCAGGCGCGAACTGAATCCTACCACCTTGGCCGGGAATTGCTCCACCATGCCGTTGCCCTTAAGGGTTACCTCCATCTCTATCAGACCGATAATCCCCTCAGAGATTTTGGGAAGATGTTGAGCCTGAGCAAACCCAAAGTTGTAAATGGCCAGATAAGAACGGGGAAGTACGATGGGAATCTCGGGATGCGAAGGGTCAAACGACCATTTGGCAAGATGAGCATCCACATACCTGTCAGGCACACTCTCAAAGAACATATCTGTTCCGAAGTTTGCCATCCCCTTGATAGCCAACCGACATTCCACCGCATAATGACTGGCGGTAAAAGTTCCTACCGACTTGCAAAAAGGCTGACTGCTCAGTTCGTCTATTTCCTGAGAATCAAACGAATGTCCATCCTCATCGCCCAAAACAGAAGCAGCCGACACACGTTTGCTCACAATCAGGTAATCAGTACCCAAGACGCCATCCTTACCACTCAGGAGAGGCTTGACATCTGTGTAGAACTGCAAACCGAGCAAGAGGATAAACATACCCAGGAGATTGGCTGCAAAAAACCCTAACAGCTGCAAAGGACTTATATGCCGACGGAGTAACTTCCAGACAAGATTCATAATCTAAGAGTTTGGGTATAAGGTAAATCCATATGCTTTCCTACACTCGTAAGCAGAAGGCCTGCTCCCTGAGAGCGGACCTCTGCCATCAATACTTCAGCCATCGAACGGCTGTTGGCCTCATCCAAATGGCTGATGGGCTCATCGGCAAGCAGGAAACTGAACGGCTGTACCAAAGCACGTATCATGGCCACACGCTGTTGCTGACCGAAACTCATGCGACCTGCCAACTCATTTCGCTTGTCGGCTATTCCAAACGCATCAAACCATTCGTCTATCTGCTTTTGACTCCTCCATTGGGTGAGTGCATTCTTGATCTGAACATTCTCCCAAGCAGTCAGTTCGGGGAACAAACGAAGTTCCTGAAACATATGACTCAGTACGTATCTGCGAACATCCACCCATTGACGAAGCGGCAAGAGGGAGATATCATCCCTGTCAAACAGGATGCGCCCCTCGTAATCATCACGATAACCTGTCAGGAAACTGCACAGACTGGTCTTTCCTGTTCCGCTGGCAGCTTCTATCAGATACACCTTTCCACGCTCCATCGTGAGAGACTTCAACCACACATCACTTGCCGACATATCTCTCCCACGGAAAATGTTTGGCAGGACCTGGTCAAGGGTTATGCTGTCTATCTTATTCTGTTTCACTTCCTCTTTCATCACTTCTCCTCTGAAATGTCGTTTCGCAAACGGAGTTCAAAAGTATCATACGCTCTCAAACACTCCAGGAATCCCGCCCTCGTATCAACAAAGAGGGAGAATACAGCGGCATGCTTCAGCAAAGCATTGATATCCATTTGCATACCAAACAGGCAGTCGGCAGATGGGTTCTGGTCATGAGTGACCTTCATCTGAGAGCCTGAATAAGCCTTTTGAAAAACGGATTTGCCCGTTGCAAGCATCAGAGTACGGTCCTTCACCCCCATAAAGATCTCGCCTTCGGGCAAACGAAAACAGAAGGCACTATCAGACAGTACCTCCATACCGATTCCCCAACCACCGGGAAAGTCTCCACCCCAGTCTTTACTATTCTGCATGAATCGAGTATCCCTGAGCTGGGCTGTCAGAAGAGTGCTGGACAAGACATCCTCATCATCAGGAACAGACAAAGTCAAAGGACCATCCAAAGCACGTATCATCTGATCCAAATCCAGGCAGAAATTCAGAGCAATCAAAGCCGTTCGTGCAACGGGACTGCTTCTCAAGGTTTTCAGCAAAGCCTCACCATTCAAGCCCAACACCATATTGGCCATCTGACCTTCACCAAGCGAAAGCAAGCTATTCCAGGAAACAGGCGTCAGGAAAGGTAGTAACTCCTCATACGATACCCCATGCAAAGAAGCATCTGCCGTTATCTTTCTGTCACCCAGTAGGATATCCACAGTCACACAACCCTTTGGTTCACCATTCCATATCAATGAATACGAGGGCGAGAAACGGGTTATCAAGCGTTTGGCAAACTGCAAAGAGAAAGCTGAACGCACGGGAGCATCCGCTTGCTCAACATATTCCAGCAGCACATTATCCCCGGTCTCGTCTTGCTTCATGAGCTTTGTCATCCGCCCTCTCATCTGCACAATCTCCTGTTCGGATAAAGGACCGAACATCAGACAGCGGTCATTAGAGAAGGCCAAGAGCCATTGATGATGAAACGCCCAGCGTAATCCACGTTGTTTCTCGATTACGATATCCTTTC
>JBJFDX010000020.1:0-3326 GCA_051890235.1 Bacteroidaceae bacterium
AGGTACTGCCCTCCAGGCAGGGGCTTGTATTGTGTGTTAGTAGTCTGGTCGTTGCCCCCGTCCAATTCATGGTAGATAGAACTCCGTGTGAAACTCTGTGGAATATCTTTCATATTCCTTATAATCCCGGAAAAGCATAATTCGCGAAACCATGAAAACGATTCGTCAAATGTGTCAAATACTTCGCAAAATGGTTTTCTCACCCTGTTCCGTCAGGCAACTTTCTCCTAATCTATTTTTATATATCAAATATTTGCCGTAATTTTACAAAATGAAGTGACTCTCCTCAAGAGGAGGCGCTCCAGAATGCGGGCATGTAGCGTTAAGCTATCAGGCTGAAGCATTGTTTTATTATAATCGGCACGACTATGGATAACAGGTTTGTGTTGACCGGTACAGCGCTCCCATCCAATGCGTTGGCTGGTATGAATGATAAGTAAGAAGAGTTTGTGACGCAGGATTGCTCTAAAAGCCCTTCCGAAACCAAGGCGAGCATGTGCTCCCTCAATGGTATTAGTATAATCGATACGGATACCCAATCTGTGTCGGGTATAGAAGGTCTTGTCCCAAACGAATCACATTCATCTTCCGTTGTTCTTCCTTTGCCAACAGCCGAGGATCCTACTTCGTGGAGTTATCTTTACCTCCACAACATGAAGGCCCAGGCCTTTGAGCGGCGGATGGAACAGATCAACCAGAGCATCCCAGAATCCAAGCATGCCTGCTTTGTTCATCGGTCCTTCTCCTATAAACCCAAGAACGAGAGTGGAGGAGTGTGCAAGGAATACAAACCAACCGTGAGTGGGCTGGTCTTTCTTCAGGGGACGGTAAAGGAACTTACAGCCTTCCTTCGCGAAATCTTTCCGCAGTATCACCTTGTCAATGACCGAAGCAAGCATGCCCCTGCCTCTATCCCTGACACCATCATGCAGCCCTTTATGCAGGTGATCAGTAGTCATCCTGAAAAGGTAACCTTCCTGCGTGAACCCTTTGAGCATTTTGCCAAGGACCATATCAGGTTGCGTATCCTTACAGGTCTCTTCAAAGGTTGCGAGGGCTATATCATCCGCATAGACCGAGACCGTCAACTGGTCTTCAACTTTGGCGGCATGGCGGTAGCCATCCGTGGAGTACATAAAGAAGATTTCGAAGTGGTAAGGGAGTGAGGAAGGTGTACCTAATCTTCTGAAAAAAAGCGTAAGTCTTATTTCTTAAATTAATTAATGTCATCCGGAATAACAGATAACAAAAAGATTGCCAAGAACGCAATATCATTATATTTACGAATGATTGTAATGATGCTTATAGGTCTTTACACATCACGTATAGTACTTAATGCATTAGGTGTTACAGATTTTGGTATTTATAATGTTGTGGGAGGTTTCGTCTCTATGTTCAGTCTGATAGCTGCTTCCCTCACTTCCTCTATTAGTCGTTCTCTTACTTTTGAATTAGGGCGAGGTGATATGGAGCGTTTAAAGAAAACCTTCTCTATGTCAGTGATTGTCCTTTCTGGCCTAAGTCTTCTTATAGTTATTTTGCTTGAGAGTATTGGTTTGTGGTATCTCAACAACAAGATGGTTATTCCTCTTGATCGCCTTCAAGCCGCCCATTGGTGTTTTCAGTTGTCCATTATTACGTTTGTTCTCGGATTAGTTAACATGCCCTATTCCAGTTCGATTGTCTCTCATGAACGTATGGACATCTATGCTTATTTCACTATATTGGATGCTATTTTTAAACTTATCATTTGTTATGCGATAGTACATTCACCCATCGATAGGCTTGTGATGTACGCCATCCTTCTTTGCCTTATCAATGTAATCAATCAATGTATTTATGTAACATTCTGCAAGCGTAATTTTCAAGAGTGTAGTTTTTCCTGGATTTATGATAAGACACTATTCAAAAGTCTGTTTAGTTTCGCAGGTTGGAATTTCATAGGTTGCTCAGCGGCAGTATTACGTTCACAGGGTGCAACACTCTTACTTAACTGGGCAGGAGGTCCTGCTGTAAATGCAGCTAATGGTATAGCAGGTAATATCTGTGGCGTAGTTCAGAGGTTTGTAGGTAATTTTACATTGGCTTTTGACCCTCAAATTACAAAACGTTATGCGGCATCTGAGTATGATTCTTTGATGAAACTTCTTCTGTACGGGTCCAAGTATTCTTATTATCTTCTGTTTGTGTTGGCGCTTCCCATCATGTTTAATGCACATTTTATTTTAAGAATATGGTTGGGAATTGTTCCAGAACATTCTGTCTCGTTTACTCGTTGGATGATAATATTCATGCTGGCCGAGGCTGTCTCTCGTCCTATTATTACAGCAAAAAATGCAACAGGTGAGATTCGCAATTATCAGATTGTTGTGGGTGGTGTTTTACTCCTCATGCTTCCACTTTCTTATTTGGGTTTAAAGTTCGGTCTTCCTGTAGAGGTAGTTCCATTCTTTAATGCAGCAACAGCCTGTGCAGCTATTGTTGCACGCATGTGTATGCTTAATGGTGTTTTCCCAACATGGTCAAGCAAGGTTTTCATCCATAAGGTTTTGCTTAATGTTTTGACAGTATCCATCGTTTCCGCTTTATTGCCTCTACTTAGTTATATGCTTTTAGATGAAGGGTGGCCAAATTTAATTATTACTTCATTGCTAAGCCTAATATGCTCGCTAACATCAATTTATTTCATTGGATGTGACAAACGTGAACGTGAGATGTTGTTAAGCAAGGCCATGTTCCTTTTTGCCAAATTAAGGGATAAGTTTTCAAAAGAAAAATGATTTCTTTGACTAATAAGATTGATTGTTGTGGATGTTCTGCTTGTGCAACTTGTTGTCCTAAGCATTGCATCTCAATGGTTGAAGATCAGGAGGGATTTCTATATCCGCATATTGATGAGTCCGAGTGTATAGATTGTGGCCTGTGTGAAAGAGTTTGTCATGAACTACATCCTTGCGATGAACGTAAACCTCTTGGTGTTTATGCTGCATTTAATAAAAATGAGGAAGTACGTCTGAGAAGTTCTTCTGGTGGCATTTTTTATTTGCTTGCAGAACAGACAATAGCTGAAGGAGGTGTGGTTTTTGGAGCAAGATTTGATAAGCAATGGCAAGCGATACTCGATTATGCAGAAGAAATGTCTGGCGTGAGCGCATTCATGGGTTCGAAATATTTTCAAGCAAGAACGGGTCGCGCATTTAAGGACGCTGAAGCTTTTCTGAAACAAGGCCGTAAGGTCCTCTTCTCAGGTTCTCCTTGTCAGATAGCAGGGTTACATCAATTCCTTAGAAAAGATTACGATAATCTCACTACAGTTGATTTTCTTT
>JBJFDX010000021.1:0-3310 GCA_051890235.1 Bacteroidaceae bacterium
CGCCTGACCTGTGGTCCTACTTCACAGAAGATGAAGCCTATGACCTGTGGACATTATACAACCGTAGGCATTACACGGAGTATGGTGCATCAACCTATACACAAGGAAAAGCACCTTTCAAGGTTGAAGTTCTGCTGAAAAATTTCCTCGAGACCACCGATACAATCATTGGGCGAAAGGATTACCATGGAGCCACACTGAGATTCGGTCATGAAGTATACCTCATGCCCCTGGCTGCTATCATGGAATTGGGACATGTGGGAGAGACTGTGGCAAACATCGACACACTTGATCGAGTATGGGCCAACTCCACTATCTTCCCTATGGCCGGCAACATACAACTGATATTCTATCGTCCTAAAAAAGGTAAAGATGGAGATATTCTGGTAAAAGCCCTTCTCCAGGAACGTGAAATGTCGTTACCCGTTGCTCCCGTTCAGTATCCATACTACAGATGGGAAGACTTGAAAGCATACTATATACACAAATTAGCTGCAGTTGCCAGATAGTCCCCCACCTACATCAGATACATGAATGCTTGAGAACTAATTCTCTTCTCTGGCAGGAATGGTTTGATACTCAATCAAGAGAAACAGGCCTCAACAGACAAGTCTATGACAAACAACGATTACTCACTCCACGAACTGAACAGATTGGTACGTTCCGTCCTTGAGAACTCTCTGGATGATGAATATTGGGTGGTGGGAGAACTATCCGATGCCTCACAGGGATACGGAGGCCACTTCTATGGCGAGTTGATAGAGAAGGAGGAAGATGGCAAGCATATTCTGGCACGAGCAAGAGTCACCTGCTGGGCAAGGGCCTACAACATGATTAGCATGAGATTCGTGCGTGATACGGGACAGAGTCTGCATGCTGGAATGAAGGTAAGACTCTTGGTACGCATTACCTTTCATGAGCAATATGGTTATGCCCTCAACATCATCGATGTGGATTCCCACTTCACCTTGGGCGACATGGCAAGACGCAGGCGCGAAATTCTAAAACAACTTGAAAAGGATGGCATAATCCATGACAACAAGGAACTCAGCCTGCCACGTCTGCTCACACGTATTGCCGTGATTTCGGCAGAAGGAGCTGCAGGATATGGGGATTTCTGCAATCAACTGGCCAACAACGATTATGGTCTGTACTTTCATGTGCGCCTCTTCCCTGCTGTCATGCAGGGAAACCACGTGGAGGAGACCATAGCATCCGCCCTGCAAACCATTGCCGATGAGTACCAGCAATGGGATGTAGTTGTTATCATACGTGGGGGAGGAGCCACAGGAGACCTGAGCGACTTCGACAGTTACCTGCTGGCTTCCTGCATAGCACAATTCCCGATTCCTGTGATAACAGGTATAGGACATGAGCGCGACGAGACAGTTCTTGACTATGTGGCTCACACAAGAGTCAAGACACCAACAGCTGCTGCCGCCTTCCTCATTGAGCATCAGGCTCAAGAGGCAGCCCTGCTTGACGATCTGTATCGCAGAATCAGCCGAACAGCCCGTGAACAATTACTCAGAGAGAGACAGAGACTTGACCGGCAAACTGCGATGCTTCCACTACTCACTCACCGTATCACAGAACGGATGCTTAATCAAATCGAAAAGCTACGGACAAGGCTGAGCAACTCGCTGCATCTGCACATGCAACGCGAGTTTCACAAATTGGACCTCATTGAGCAAAGACTGAAAACTGCCGACCCGGCAGAACTCCTGCGACGAGGATTCACCATCACTACCTGTCGGGGGAAGGCCGTGACAGACATCAATAACATACAAGTAGGCGACAGCCTTCACACCTTTACTATCAACGGAGAAATCAATTCTACTGTAACATCATGCAAGAAGAAAAACTGACTTACGAAGAAGCCATGAAGCGGTTGGAAAATCTGACTGCACAAATGGAAAACGGAGACATCACCATTGACCAGATGGCAGACAAACTCCGCCAGGCACAGATTTGGATGAGACAATGCCGAGAGCAACTCTATGAGGCTGAAAAAAAATGCCAATCCTTACTTGATATCGTCGAAAAGGAGTAACTTTGTAGCCATATAGGAGAGAAAGAGCCTACAGGTTAAAGCGAAAGAAACAAAATCAATAATAATATGAAAGAGATTGACTGGTGTAACCTTTCATTTGGTTACATAAAGACAGACTACAACGTACGATGCTATTACCGCAATGGAGCATGGGGCGAAATAGAGGTTTGCAGCGAGGAGACCATTCCTTTGCACATGGCTGCCACTTGCCTTCATTACGGACAGGAAGCCTTCGAAGGTCTCAAGGCCTATCGTTGTCCCGATGGTAAGGTACGTGTATTCCGTCCTGATGAGAATGCAGCTCGTCTGCAAAGTACCTGCCGTGGAATATTGATGCCCGAACTCCCCACCGAAAAGTTTATCGAGATGGTGGAAAAAGTTGTCCGTCTCAACGAGCGCTTCATTCCACCTTACGAGAGTGGTGCCACCCTGTATATCCGTCCCCTGCTGATAGGCACCAGTGCTCAGGTGGGTGTTCATCCCTCCACAGAGTATCTGTTCATGATATTCGTCACACCCGTAGGCCCTTATTTCAAAGGCGGGTTTGCCACCAATCCCTATGTCATCATTCGCGAATACGACCGAAGTGCACCTCTGGGCACTGGTATCTACAAGGTGGGTGGAAACTATGCAGCCAGCTTGAAAGCTAACCAGATGGCACATGACCTGGGTTACAGTTGCGAGTTTTATCTGGACGCAAAGGAAAAGAAATACATCGACGAGTGTGGAGCTGCCAATTTCTTTGGGATCAAGGATAACACTTATGTTACGCCCAAGAGCACTTCTATCCTGCCTTCCATCACCAACAAGAGTTTGATGCAGCTTGCCATCGACTTGGGAATGAAAGTGGAGCGCAGACAGATTCCCGAAGAGGAACTGGAAACCTTCGAGGAAGCAGGCGCTTGTGGCACAGCAGCCGTCATATCACCCATTGAACGTATTGATGACCTGGAGAATAAGAAAAGTTATGTCATCAGCAAGGACGGACAGCCTGGTCCCATAAGTACAAAACTTTATCATTTGTTGCGTGATATCCAATATGGTATAGAGCCCGACATACACGGATGGACACGCGTGATCATTGAGTAAGAAAGGACAGGTAGGGGCACAATTTTGCCACTACATGCAAACACATTATAATTATATATCTGGGGTTGTGTTTATAGGCACAGCCCCCTATATTTTCAGGAAAGATTTGCCATTACTATGGTTCATTTGAAATTTCTTGGGAATATAGTAAGACACGTCCACCAATAC
>JBJFDX010000022.1:0-3286 GCA_051890235.1 Bacteroidaceae bacterium
TCATTCAAATATATGTATTGTTATCCTTTTCATGCAACGTTTTTTCAATCTCCTGATCTTTCTGACTTCCTGTACTAAAGGACGTTAGCGGTCTCCCAAAACTCTTTGCGGAAGCCTTCCAAGGGATAAAATTATGCACAACACTCCCCTACCTCGACGAAAAGCCTTACCTTTGCAAGAAATAAAACGTTAGCTATTAGAATATGAAAGCAGGTATAGTAGGACTGCCCAATGTGGGAAAGTCCACCCTATTCAACTGTCTGTCCAGTGCCAAGGCACAGGCGGCTAATTTCCCCTTCTGTACTATTGATGCCCAGCTGGGACAGGTATCCGTGCCCGACGAGCGTCTGACCAAACTGGCCGAACTGGTACACCCTGGCCGTATAGTACCAGCCGTGTGTGATATCGTCGACATCGCAGGTTTGGTGAAGGGCGCCAGCAAGGGCGAGGGACTGGGCAATCAGTTTCTGGCCAACATACGTGAGTGTGATGCCATCATCCATGTGCTCAGGTGCTTCGACAATGGCAATATCGTGCATGTGGATGGCAGTGTGAACCCCGTGAGGGACAAGGAAATTATTGATACGGAGTTGCAACTGAAGGACCTGGAGACTGTGGAGAGCCGCATGAAGAAGGTGGAGAAGGCTGCACGTGTGGGAGGCGACAAGCAGGCCCGTGTGGAACTGGATGTGCTGGAGGCTTACCGCGAGGCTCTGCTCAAGGGAGAGAGTGCACGCACGGTCAGCTTTGAGACTGAGGACGAGCGTGCCGCGGCCAAGGGCATGTTCCTGCTTACGGCCAAGCCCGTGCTCTATGTATGTAATGTGGACGACGCCAGTGCTTCCACCGGTAATGCCTATACCGAGGCCGTGGCCAAGGCCATTGAGGAAGAGGATGCTGAGATGCTTGTCATCAGCGCCCAGACAGAGGCTGACATCGCCGAGTTGGAGAGCTATGAGGAGAAGCAGTTGTTTCTTGAGGACATGGGCCTGAAGGAGAGTGGTTGCAACCGCCTCATCAAGGCTATCTATCACCTGCTCACCCTGCAGACCTTCATCACGGCAGGTGAGATGGAGGTGAAGGCATGGACTTTCCGTCGCGGATGGAAAGCTCCGCAGTGTGCAGGCGTAATCCATACGGACTTCGAGAAAGGTTTCATCAGGGCAGAAGTCATCAAGTATGAGGACTATATCCAGTATGGTTCTGAGGCTGCCGTGCGCGAGGCCGGAAAGATGGGCGTCGAGGGTAAGGACTATGTGGTTCAGGATGGTGATATCATGCATTTCCGCTTCAACGTATGACCGAGTTATTCATTCATTGGAACCCTTCCACCACAGCCATCGAACTGGGTCCGCTGGTTCTCCGCTGGTATTCGTTGTGCTGGTGCATAGGCCTCTTGTCGGTGTACCTGCTCATGCATCGACTTTTCAGAGAGCAGAAGCTCACCGATGAGCAGTTTGAACCCATGTTTGTCTACTGCTTCCTGGGCATCCTGATAGGTGCTCGATTGGGTCATTGTCTCTTTTACGAGCCTTATTACTATCTCAATCATATCACCGAGATGCTCCTCCCCATACATGAGACGGCCGACCCTGAGCGGTGGAGCAGCCTGCTGCAGTGGTTACCCACAGGTAATGCAGATACTCACTGGGCCTTTACCGGATACGAGGGACTGGCCAGCCATGGTGGTACATTGGGTCTTATGCTGGCATTGATTCTATATTCCCGTAATCAGAAAGTCAACCTCATGAGGGTACTTGATAATGTGGCCATCGTTACCCCAATATGTGCGTGTGCCATACGTATGGGCAACCTCATGAACTCCGAGATAATAGGTCGCGTGACAGATGTTCCCTGGGCCTTTATCTTCGAGCGTGTGGACATGGCCCCACGTCATCCGGGGCAGCTCTATGAGGCCATCTGCTATGCGTGCTTTTTCTTTGTAGGATGGTGGGTATATCGGCATAAGCCCGAACGTGTGGGCACAGGCTACTTCTTCGGCCTCTGCCTCGTACTTATCTTTTCCAGCCGTATCCTCATTGAGTACACCAAGGAGAATCAGGTGGGGTTTGAGGACGGTATGCTCTTCAACATGGGGCAGTTGCTCAGTGTTCCCTTCGTCCTGCTTGGACTCTATTGTATGATGGGTGGCAAATGGTGCCGGAGACTGGGTGAGAAAAAGGGGTTGTTGACAATCCTCTTGATGCTTTGCTTGACCTCATGCTGTCATGCCCGTGGCAGAGAGTCACAGGAAAGGGTGGTGGTGGCCTATGTGACATCATGGAGTCAGGGAATGCCTGACCCATGCGTGATGACGCACATCAACTATGCCTTTGGCAAGGTGGCGCCCAGTCATGATAATGTTGTGGTGGACAATCCTCAACGGCTACGCTCCATAGTTGCCCTAAAGGAGCGGAATCCGCAACTGAAAGTATTGCTCTCGATAGGAGGATGGGGGGCTGGCGGATTCTCGGAGATGGCGTCCACACAGGACACCCGGGAGCGTTTCTGCCAGGCTTGTGTCCGTGTGGCTGATGAATATGGGCTTGATGGGATAGATATTGACTGGGAATACCCAGGCAGTAGCGCCGCCAATATCTCCAGTTTGCCTCAGGATAAGGAGCATTTCAGCCTCCTTATGCATGGATTGCGCCAGGCCTTGGGCGAGAATCGACTGCTCACCTTGGCAACGGCTGCCATGGGTGGTTTCTATGACTTCCCCTCCTTTGTGAAGGTGGTGGACTTTGTCAACATGATGACTTATGACATGGCGAGTGCTCCTTGCCATCATGCTCCCATCTATTCCTCCAGCCTCTTCACGGGCAGTTCTTGCCATCAGGCCATGTTGGCTCATCTGGAGCAGGGAGTGCCTGCAAGCAAGCTCGTTATGGGTTTGCCTTTCTATGGGCGGGGAACGAAGGAACTGGGTGGCTTTGTGGACTTCCATAGGGTGGCACACCTTGATGGTTTCACCTCACGATGGGATAAGAAGGCTCAGGTGCCTTATCTCGTGGACGAGAAGGGTGGGGTGGTACTGGGCTATGATGACAAGCGCTCGCTCAAGGGAAAGTGTCGGTATGCCAGGAAGCATCATCTGCGTGGAGTGATGTATTGGGACTATCATGGTGATGACGCACAGGGCACCCTTAGCAAAGCGGTGTGGAAGGCCATGAGGTGAGAAGGTGATTCTCCTTGTTAGCCTTCTCTGGGCACTCTTTCCCAAACTACCTTTCCTGACTTCATCACTTTTGTGCGCCATCATATAGCGCATATTGAAAATCAATGA
>JBJFDX010000023.1:0-3253 GCA_051890235.1 Bacteroidaceae bacterium
CATGCCTCCTTTAGTGGAGAAGGTGAGTTTCACCTTACTGTTCTTCAGAACGATGTTCTCATCCTGTCCTTCTCTGCATGCAAAAAAGATGGATGTACTGTCGTTGCTGGCTTGAATGGCCTCTTGGCAGGCCTTCTCCTGGGCCTGTTTCTCTTGTAACTCTGCTTGTTGTTTCTGTACTGCGGCTATGCTGTCCTGGCGAGCCATCTCATTGAGTTCTTCCTGCGAGGGACGCCCCATCCAGTTAAATCCAATAAGCACAAGGCCAATCAGTACAAAGGCTGTAATAGTGTTCTTATCCATATTCCTTATTTGGGATGTGTATTATTTCTTATTGTCAATACAAGCCTTCACAAAACTCATGAAGAGAGGATGTGGCTTGAGCACGGTACTGCTGTATTCGGGGTGAAACTGTGTGCCGATAAACCATTTCAAGTTGGGTATCTCCACAATCTCCACCAGATTGCTCTCGGGATTGATGCCCACGCACATCATCCCCTTTGATTCATACTCCTGCTTGTAGTTGTTATTGAATTCGTAGCGATGACGATGACGTTCCTTGACGCAGTCGAGATGATTGTAAGCCTCCCATGTGCGGCTTCCCTTTTTCAGCTGGCAATCATAAGCGCCCAGCCTCATAGTGCCACCCATGTTGGTGATGTTCTTCTGCTCCTCCATGATATCTATCACGTTGTGAGGAGTCTTGACATCCATCTCTCGGCTGTTGGCATCGGCATATCCGAGAACATCACGAGCAAATTCTATGACCATCATCTGCATGCCCAAGCATATGCCAAAGGTAGGTATATCATTCTCACGTGTGTACTGCGTGGCTATGATTTTTCCTTCTATTCCTCTCTGTCCAAATCCTGGGCAGATGACCACGCCATCGAGCCCGCTCAGTTTCTCGCCTACATTCTCCGAGGTTATATGCTCACTGTTGATGAAGTGTGTCTCCACTTTGTGATCATTATAGGTACCAGCATGTGCCAGACTCTCAAGAATACTCTTGTAAGCATCCTGCAAATCATATTTACCCACCAGTCCGATATTGACCACGTCGGTAGCCTTCTGTCTGCGCTCCAGGAAGTTTCTCCATGGACCCAGTTGTGGTTTTTCACCCACAGGTATATCAAGTTTTCTCAGAATGGCAGCATCAAGCCCCTGGTCTTGCATAGCCACAGGCACCTCGTAGATACTGGGCATATCCTCACTCTGAATCACGCATTCAAGTTCCACGTTGCAGAAGTTAGCCACCTTCTTGCGCATGTCATCGCTCAGATGATGTTCTGTTCTCAGAACCAGAATATCGGGTTGTATACCCTGACTTTGCAGTTGTTTCACACTACTCTGCGTAGGCTTGGTCTTGAGTTCACCAGCAGCATGCAGATAGGGCACATAGGTAAGATGCACGTTGACCGCATTCTTGCCGAGTTCCCATCTGAGCTGTCGGATAGCCTCCAGAAAGGGTGCGCTCTCTATGTCTCCTATGGTGCCTCCGATTTCCGTAATGACAAAGTCAAATTTCCGGTCTCTCCCAAGAAGTTGTATGTTACGCTTTATCTCATCGGTAATATGTGGTACCACTTGGATAGTCTTGCCCAGATAATCCCCGCGACGCTCTTTCTCTATCACGTTCTGGTAGATGCGTCCAGTGGTAATATTGTTGGCCTTGGTGGTCTGAATACCTGTAAAACGCTCATAATGGCCCAGGTCGAGGTCGGTCTCGAGTCCGTCCACAGTCACATAGCATTCTCCATGCTCATAGGGATTGAGTGTACCAGGGTCGATATTGATGTATGGGTCAAACTTCTGAATTGTGATGTTATACCCTCTGGCTTGCAGCAATTTGCCTATTGATGATGA
This sequence comes from Bacteroidaceae bacterium, assembly GCA_051890235.1. Lineage (GTDB taxonomy): Bacteria > Bacteroidota > Bacteroidia > Bacteroidales > Bacteroidaceae > Physcousia. Next base: position 1,867 of record JBJFDX010000023.1, read on the forward strand.
GATTATCCCCTTACCAAGCGAGGATACCACACCGCCAGTCACGAAAATGTATTTTGTCTCAGCCACAACTATTAAGAATTTAGTTAATCAATTCCAAATTAAGTTGCAAAATTACTAAAAATCCGCCAAAAGGCTTTTCTTCCTGCTCTTAAATTGTCTATCTTTGCAGAAAATTTGAGTCAAGGATGAAGATATTGCTTACGCTTCTGCTCTTTTTCGCCTCTTTTTCGGCACCGGCTATGGGTGAACAAACGGACAAGATGGTCAAGGAGGTCAAGCCCGACACCCTCATGACCATCACAGACTTGTACATGCAACGTCTGCACAGACTTGCTGCTGAACGTGATTCGCTCTGCGCCTTTGCCCCATCGATGATGCCTAATGCCTATTATGGTCAGGTGCTCACCACTCCCACGCTTTATTCCTCTGTACTTGAACAGATGATGTCGGGTGCCGACTCAGCCAGATACGTAGCTGATGAGCAGTTACTCAGATTGTTTGTAGCCAACAGAGCTTTAGCTCGGATGTATGTACAGACTCCCTGGCTTGTTGTTCAGACAGAGTCTGCCATCAAGCAGCAAGGAACTTTTCGCGAGGATATTTCCGAGAAACTGAAGACAGATGACCGATTGTCGGACAAGGTTCAGGGAGGTAGTCTCACGCCCACTACAGATGATGATATCGTGGTGGTCACCCGCAGGCCTAACTTCTGGAAGGTGACCGGTAGCACATCCTTGCATTTCTCTCAGTCACATTTCTCCGATAACTGGGCAGGTGGTGGTGAGAACGCTTACACAGGTCTGGCTACACTCACACTTAACTTCAATTTCAACAATCAGAAGAAGATTACCTGGAACAATACATTGGATGCCCGACTGGGTTTCACCACAAAGAAGAGTGACAAGAGTCGCGTATTTCGCCCCAACACAAACTCCATCCGTTATACCACAAACTGGGGTTATCAGGCTGTAAAGAATCTCTATTATTCAGGTCAGATCAACATGTCCACACAGCTTGTTCCCAATTATCGTGAGAATTCTGATGTAGTACAGTCAGACTTCCTCTCTCCCCTGGATATCACCATTGCTCCTGGTATCCGCTACAATATTGCATGGGGAAAGAAGAAGAAATTCACAGGTGGACTCAACGTGTCGCCTCTGGCCTATAATATCAGATACGTTGACCGTGACCTTCTGGTGACCAATTATGGCGTACGGCCCAATCACAACTCCTCGCACAATTTCGGTCCTAACGTCACACTCAATACTGGCTGGCAAATTTTCAAGGCCGTACATTGGTCTCAACGTGTATTCTGGTTCAGCAATCTGCATCTTACACGTGTGGAGTGGGAACACAACGTCAATTTCAACATCAACAAGTTGATGAA
>JBJFDX010000024.1:0-12060 GCA_051890235.1 Bacteroidaceae bacterium
CCCTGCTGCTGGAAAACAACCTTATCAAGCAATGGAATCCCCGGTACAACATCCTGCTCAAGGATGGGAAAACCTATCCCAGAATCGTCATCACCAATGAATATTTCCCCAGAATCTTTCAGACACGCAACATCATCCCACGTGCCGGAACATATTTCGGCCCTTACAGCCACGTCCCCACCATGTATGCCCTGCTGGAACTGATACGCAATCTGTACCCTCTCAGACGTTGCCACGAGCATATCACAACCGACAGCATCGAGAAAAAAAAGCACAAGACATGCCTGGAGTACCATATCAAGAACTGCAAGGCTCCTTGCATAGGCTTGCAGACGCACGACGATTACATGAAGGACATAGCCGAAGCCAAGGAAATCCTGAAAGGAAATACAGCCGAAATAGAACGGAAACTGATGAACGAGATGCAAAATCTGGCTTCTGAAATGCGGTTTGAGGAAGCTGAAGCCATCAAACGCAAGTATCTGCTGCTGGAGAATTACCGAAGCCGGAGCGAGGTGGTGAGCCAAACCATTCACAACGTGGACGTATTCAATATCGAAAACCACGAAAGGGTGGCCTACATCAACTATCTGCACGTAACAAACGGAAGCATCAACCAGGCCTTTACCTTTGAATACAGCAAGAAACTGGATGAGACCGAGGAAGACTTGCTGGTTGCAGGAATCATAGAGATGAGACAACGTTATGGTAGTGATAGTAAGGAGATTATACTACCGTTCCCCGTGGAACTTCCTTGGAACAATATCACCATAACAATCCCGCAGAAAGGAGACAAGAAGAAACTGATAGAACTGAGCAAACTGAACGTTCTGCAATACAAGGCCGACCGACTAAAGCAAAGCGACAAACTGAATCCGGAACAAAAGAAGATGCGCCTGATGAAGGAACTGCAGACTCTATTGGGTATGGAGCGGCCTCCCCTGCATATAGAATGCTTCGACAACTCAAACATCAGCGGACAGGATGCCGTGGCTGCCTGCGTGGTATTCCGCATGGGCAAGCCCTGCAAACAGGAATACCGCAAGTACAATATCAAGACGGTATCGGGACCCGACGATTACGCAAGCATGCAAGAGGTGGTGCGCAGGCGGTATCTGAGAATGAATGAGAAAGGAAAAGCCCTGCCCGACCTGATCATTACCGACGGAGGAAAAGGACAAATGGAGGTCGTAAGACAGGTGACGGAGGACGAACTGAACCTGAAAATAGCCATAGGCGGACTGGCCAAGGACGATAAACATCGCACCCACGAACTGCTCTTTGGGTTTCCCCCACGAACGATTGGATGCAAGCCCGATTCGCCCCTGTTCCGCCTGCTTACGCAGATACAGGACGAAGTACATCGGTTTGCCATCTCATTCCATAGGGATAAGCGTAGCAAAAGGCAGATTGCGAGCGAAATAGATCATATAAAAGGGATAGGACCAAAGAGCAAAGAGTTGTTACTCAAGACGTTCCATAGCGTAAAACGCATTCGCGAAGCCTCACAAGAGGAATTGGAAAGCGCCGTAGGAAAACAAAAGGCCGAACTTCTGCATACTTATTTCCACACCATCACAAACGAAGAATAAGCCTACTCTCAGGAAAGCCTCTATTTAGGCGTTTCTCCGAAGAGGACCTACCGCAGGGCAGGAATAGCCTCCAAGACCCTCAGAAGCCCCGAAAAAGGGGAAAATCTGCCATCCAAACTTACCTTGCATGAAGCAAAACGATTCGGGATACATATATATATAATAAGTCAGGAGACGAAGAAACAGCCCTGCATCATGGCCATCAGACACACGGAACAAACTCTGAATAAATAAGAAAAGGAGTTAAAAGATTTTCCACAAAGAGTGGGATTATGGATAAAAGACGTAACTTTGTGGTAAAGAACGAGCAAGAATGAGAGCCGTAATACAAAGAGTACAACATGCCAGCGTAACGATTGACGGAGTGGAGAAAAGCCGTATCGGAAAAGGATTTCTGATACTTCTGGGTATCGAGGAAGCCGATGGCGAGGAAGACAAGGAATGGCTGGCGCGCAAGATAATCTCCCTGCGTGTGTTTGATGACGAGCAAGGGGTGATGAACCGCAACATAAAGGATGTGGAAGGAGAGATACTTGTGGTAAGCCAATTTACCCTAATGGCCAGTTATCGAAAGGGAAACCGACCCAGCTGGATACGGGCGGCCAGGCATGAGCACGCCATTCCCCTCTACGAAGCGTTTATCCAGAGACTCGAGCAAGAGTTGCCAGGACGAGTCATGACGGGTGAATTTGGCGCAGACATGAAGGTAGAGCTACTCAACGATGGCCCCGTAACCATCTGCATGGACACCAAGAATAAAGAATAAAAGGAGACCTCACACATGACTATCGAAGAGGCACAAAGGAGAGTGGACGAGTGGATCAGGACCTACGGCGTGAGGTACTTCAACGAGCTTACCAACATGACCGTCCTGACCGAAGAAGTGGGCGAACTGGCACGTGTAATGGCACGCAGGTACGGAGAGCAATCCTTTAAGGAAGGCGAGAATCAAGACCCCGCCGAGGAGATGGCAGACATCCTGTGGGTGCTCATCTGCCTGGCCAACCAGACAGGAGTAGACCTCACCAGGGCGCTGGAGGAAAGTTTCCAGAAGAAGACTCAAAGAGATAAAGAACGACACAAGAATAATGCTAAACTAAGAGAAGAAATATGAGCGAGACAAACAAGTACGAACAGGCACTTGCCCTGTATAACACTCAGCTTGAGGACACAAAGGTGGCAGCCCAGGTGGCTCGCATCATCGAGGAGAAAGTGGCCGAAAACAATACTCCGGAGGTAAAGAAATTCCTCATGGGGAGTATCGAACTGACCACTCTGAAGACGACAGACAGCAACGAAAGTGTGCTCCGATTCACCGAAAGAGTGAACGACTTTGATAATGACTATCCCACCCTGCCCCATGTAGCCACCATCTGCGTGTACCCACGCTTCGCATCGGTGGTGAGCGAGAATCTGCAGGTGGAGGGCGTAGAGATTGCCTGCGTGAGCGGATCGTTCCCAAGCTCTCAGGCTCTCATCGAAGTAAAGGTGGCCGAAACAGCACTTGCACTCAAAGATGGAGCCACCGAGATAGACATGGTAATGAGTGTGGGAGCCTTCTTGAGCGAGGATTACGAAACCGTATGTGATGAAATCAGCGAATTGAAGGCTGTATGTGGGGAGCGCAAACTGAAGGTCATCCTTGAGACCGGTCTTCTGCCCTCTGCTTCTGCCATCAAGCGAGCCAGTCTGCTGGCCATGTATGCGGGAGCCGATTACATCAAGACAAGTACGGGCAAGGAGAAACCTGCCGCCACCCCCGAGGCCGCCTATGTGATGTGCGAGGCCATCAAGGAGTATTATGACAAGACCGGCATTCAGATTGGCTTCAAACCTGCAGGTGGTCTCAATACAGTTCATGATGCCCTCGTTTATTACACAATCGTGAAAGAAGTGTTGGGCGAGAAGTGGCTTACCAACCAATGGTTCCGACTGGGGACAAGCCGATTGGCCAATCTGCTGCTGAGCGAAGTAACGGGAGAAGAAGTTAAATATTATTAAATTTTAAAGCTGTGAGAATGCGCGAAACGCGTCCCTCCGGCCGGAAATTTTCGTTTGCGCGATTCTCAGAGGGTCAATATATGCACAAACAGACTGTCAATCAATGAATTGAAGCATATAAAACGAGTATGGTTTGTAAGGCAATCTAGGAAAAAGCGCATGCCTTCAGGATAAAAACAGGACAAGAACATGAAAAAAGCTCTCATTAAAGGTCTGCTACTCGCTTTTCTGATGTTTGGAGGGAAAGAAGTATCGAGAGCCGCCCAATATGACGTGGCTGCCTTCCTCTACCCCGCCTATTGCGCCGACGACCCACGACTGCGACCCTTCTGGCCAATGGGTATAGGAGAATGGGAAACCGTCATGACCATGCAACAACGTCATCCGGGTCATCCCTGGGACAGAGTTCCCCTATGGGGCTACATCAACGAGGCCGACCCTGCAATCATGGAGATGGAGATTGACCAGGCAGCCGACCACGGCATCAACGTGTTTATCTTCGACTGGTACTGGTACGACGGCCGTCCATTCATGGAGACTACCCTTCGCAACGGATTCCTGAAGGCCAGAAACCGAGACCGTATGAAGTTTTACCTCATGTGGGCAAATCACGATGTACTCAACCTTTGGGACACACGTCTGGCCAGATTTGAGGAAGACAACGTCATCTGGCAAGGGAAAGTGGATCGTGAGGAATTTGAACGGATATGCAAGCGCAATATAGATATGTACTTCCATCTGCCAGAATATTACAAGATAGAGGGCAAACCCGTGTATATGATCTATGATGTGCACAATCTGATAGAAGGTCTGGGAGACGTGGAGAAGACCCGAGAGGCACTCAGATGGTTTCGTCAGGAAGTAAAGAAAGCAGGATTCCCCGACCTGGAACTTATGCTCACCATGTGGGCACCCAACCTGAACTATAGCGGACTGGACGGCAACAAGACCGAAGTTCCTGCAGATGAGTTTGTTACACAATTGGGATTCAATAGCAGTACACATTACCAATTTGCACATTATCTGTGGATGGACGAGGACTATGAGAAGATAACCGAAAGGGCTGTACAGGAGTGGGCACGACTGGATAACACCTTCTCCATTCCCTATTATCCCCACGTGAGCATAGGATGGGACAACAGTCCACGTACCAACAAGAGTGCCGTCACCCGCAACAATACGCCCGAGAACTTCCGAAAGGCGCTCGTCCGTGCCCGAGACTATGCCGACCAGCATCCCCATCAGGTACCGCTCATCACCATCAATAGCTGGAACGAGTGGACTGAGACAAGCTATCTGCAGCCAGATAACGTAAACGGATATGGTTATCTGGAGGCTGTCAAGAGTGTATTTGTGGACTCCCTGAAGGCAAAGGAAAAGCCCTCAGAACAGGCAAAAACAAAGAAAGCAAAGAAGAACGAACAATAATATGTTACTAATAAAGAGATGATTATGAAGAAACTGACATTAGTGGCAATGGCCCTCACAACATTACTCCTATCAAGCTGCGTGGTGGGAAGGAAGAAGTTTGAACAGTCGGAGAATGCTCGTTGGCGCGCCTACTATTCACGGGATAGCCTGGCAGCCCTCCTTGACGACAGTCGGGCACAATATGCAGCACTCGACCAGAGATGCGGTATGCTGTTGAACGACACGGCCCTACTCAAGAAAAGCATACGCAACTATCAGACCCTACTGGCCAACAACCAAAGCGAGAACAAGAAACTCAACTCATCACTCGCCCAGAAGATACAGGAACTGCAGGAAAGAGAACAGACCATCGCCCAGTTGCAAAGCATGATAGAGGCACAACAGCAGAAGGTCAAGGACCTGCTGGCCAGCGTGAAGGATGCCTTGCTGGGTTTCAGCAGCGAGGACCTTACCGTAACGGAGAAGGACGGCAAGGTGTATGTTTCGCTGAGTGATAAGTTACTCTTCGAATCAGGAAAAGCTATTGTAAACCAGCAGGGTAAGGAAGCCCTTGGAAAGTTGGCCCAAGTGCTCAACAAACAGACAGAGATAGATGTATACATTGAGGGCCATACCGATAAAGTGCCCATCCACACAGCCGTCTTCCAGGACAACTGGGACCTGAGCGTCATTCGTGCCACCAGCGTAGTACGTATCCTCACCGAGACTTATTCTGTTAATCCCCTGCAGATACAGCCCTGCGGACGGGGAGAATTCAAGCCCATTGATACCAATGAGACAGCCGAGGGACGAGCACACAACCGCCGCACGGAAATCATCATGGCACCACGACTGGACAAGTTGCTCCAGCTTCTGCAGTCCAACTGATACTCCCCTGCCCTCCCGCCGTGGAGGAAAACCCTGGAGAGCCTGCCGCCCCCCTGCGACAGGCTTCCTTGATTTCATTAAAGCACCACACAAGTCACAGATAGGGTAGAAAAGGGCTCAGTAGATATTCAGTGGGGAATTACAGAACCAGTCCTGCGGCGTACTGCCCTCCAGGCAGATGCTTACGTGTTTGGGTTTATCCGGGCACATCTCCACTTCGTTCCGATGTACACCGGTTACTCATGGTAGTGCCTTCCAGGCACCGGAGCGCTATGTCTGACTATCCGCTGAGGATGGTGATAGGTGCTCCGAGGCGCTCTGGTGCCAGAAAGGCACTACTTTTAGTAACCGAGGGCAACGACCTTGGTCCTCACATCCGTCCAATAAGCATCTGCCTGGAGGGCAGTACGCCAGAGGACAAGGCCTTCGGTATCGGTATCTCCACTAAATATCTACTGAGGGTAGAAAAGTCGTTTGTACAATAAATCTACCCGGCAAGAGCACCGCCTCCCATAATAGAGATTCTTATAGAACAACGCAAATAAAGGCATTATGGTTGCAGTTTCTCATGTTTTTTGTACATTTATTTATTTTTTTGTAACTCATTCCATGCATACATCAAGATGTTTATATAACTTTGCAGTGTTTTACTAAATGCATGCATAACAAGAAAACAAGAAACGAGAGTTATTTATTTTTTAAAAAACAATTCTATGAAACGAATAGTTCCAACCATCGGTTTTGCAATACTATTGGTGACCACATTTGCTGTAACATCATGCAGTAATGATACACTATCACTTAAACAAGACAACGATAAACCTAGAGGATATGAGAAAGTCATGTCAAACGCCAAATTCTCATGCTACAAGCCCACAGGAGAAACAAGAGAAACAAGAGCAACAGGCATGACCAACGAGATAATCAAAATAGAAGATTTACCCGAATACACCATCATATTCTCAGAAAACTCCAATAAAAACGTTGAGGGATACAAAAACATCTCAAAATTTATAAAAGATGGAATTTTCGTAGGAGAGGTGTACACCAACGTGGAAGAAACGGAAGAGGGCTGGATAGTAAAATACAAGGTAGAGGGAGATGAGAATGTCTCTTTTCTGCCAAAGCAAACCACAAGAGCGAAATCTTCCAACATGGGTGACAAAGTTATAGACTGCGTAACAGATGCCTACAGTAACCATGGCTGGGCAAGTGTGTGGATAACTGTCCAAAGTGCATTTATACCCGAGACTGCGCTTGCCATAACAGCGGGTTGTGCCATTAAAAACTTCTGATTATGAGATTGAAGTATATCTTATCCATCACGCTGGCATATGCGGTGTTGGTGCTTATCGGCTTTCAGGGGAATTCCATCACTTTCTGTGCAGCCTTGGCTCTATGGGTTTTTGCCGTAAAACCGCTTATTGATGGTTATTTCGTGCGCAAGCGCAAACTCAATCACGGTAAGCCGCTGCGCGGCCAATACCCTTTCTTCTGGAAATACAGATGCGACCTTTTATTCAAGAGAGACAAGAAAGAGACCAAAGCAACCAGCATCTGAGTCGGGGGCTATAAGAGAACGTCTCACCACGCACCAAATGCGAAGCGACCGTCGTCCTGCGCCAACGGATAAAAGGGACACAGGATGTGGTCGCTTTATTCTGTCAGTAAGTGTCAGTTGGAATCCCCTGTATGAGTCATTCAAAAGTCGCGGTCCGACATGAAGAGCACAAACTCATGCAAGGCCTTCACCACTGCAGGGTCAGCCTGGTCGTCTATCAGGCCATCGGCCATCACACTAAACTCCTTCATGGCCCACAGGGTGTAGTCCACTCCCCCCTCTTCGGTGGCCAGACGGGTGAGCGAAGCGATGTCCTCCTCTGAGGCTTCCTGCTTGCGGACGAGCAAGGCCAGACGACCAATCTCCTCGTTGTGAGAATGTTTTAGGGACGAGATGACTGGCAAGGTAATCTTTCCCTCACGCATGTCATTGCCAGCAGGTTTGCCCAGTCGCTCGCTGCCACAGAAGTCCAGCAAATCATCCCGCAACTGGAAACAGGTACCCACCAGGCTTCCCAACTGTCGCATCCTCTCAGCCTGTTCTGCCGTTCCGCCGGCTGCCACTACGCCCAACTGTGCACAGGCGGCAAACAGGCTGGCTGTCTTCTTGCGCACCACACTATAGTAACTTCCCTCATCAAAAGTATCGCTGTCCAGATTGGCCAACTGCAGCAATTCTCCATCTGCCAAAGTCTGCCCCAGCGACGATACCACCGAAACAATCTCTGGCGAACCGGTCTGTGCAGCATGATGCAAGGCCCTGCTCAGGATGTAGTCACCCACCAAGACAGCAATCTGATTGCTCATCAGACTGTTGACCGATGCCTGTCCTCGCCGCTCGTCACTCTCATCCACCACGTCGTCATGTACCAGACTGGCGGTGTGAAGAAGTTCGAGAGCCAGGGCCACATCCATCACCTGTTGGCCTACTTCTCCCGCAGATAGTGCAGAGAGCAATACCATGGTGGGTCTCACCATCTTCCCGCTGCGCTTAAGGATGTGGTTCAATGCTACCTGAAGCAGTTCATTGTCCGACTGCAAGGTATCTGTGAATTGCCTGCGGAATTCCTGTAACTCCGCCTGTATAGGTGCTTGTATGTACTCTAAAGTATTCATCATTTGCCTCTCACGGTGCAAAATTACACAAAAACGTTCAGCCTTTCACCTTTTTTCCTTACTTTTACACTTATAAACATACAGACACATGAAGAAACTCTATCTCCTGGATGCTTATGCATTGATCTATCGTGCCTATTATGCATTCATCAAGAACCCTCGCATCAACTCCCGCGGAGAGAACACCTCAGCCGTCCTTGGCTTTGTAAACACGCTGGAAGAGGTAATCCAGAAAGAGCATCCCTCGCACCTGGGCGTGGCCTTCGACCCATCTGGAGGGACGTTCCGCCATGAAGCCTTTCCGCAATACAAGGCTCAGAGGGAGGAGACTCCTGAAGCAATACGCCTGGCTGTCCCCTATATCAAACAGATTCTGGAGGCCTATCATATCCCCCGGCTCGAGGTAAAAGGGTTCGAGGCCGACGATGTGATAGGCACGCTGGCACGACAGGCTGGCGAACAGGGGATAGATACCATCATGATGACGCCCGACAAGGACTATGGACAACTGGTGACCGACCATATACACATGCTGAAACCGGCTGTGGGCAAGAACGAGCCCGTGGTGATGGGACCTGCCGAGGTAAACGCCAAATGGGGACTTCAGAACCCCTTGCAAGTGATTGATATGCTGGCCCTCATGGGAGATGCCTCCGATAACATCCCTGGCTGTCCCGGCGTGGGCGAGAAGACGGCGGCCCGCCTCATACAGGAGTATGGGAGCGTGGAAAACCTCCTGAACAACACCCAATCCCTCAAGGGAGCACTCAAGCAGAAGGTTGAAGAGAATGCCGAACAGATACGCACCAGTTATTGGCTGGCAACCATCCGTACGGATGTGCCCATCACGCTTGATATGGACAGTCTGATGCTGGTGGAGCCCGACTATGACCAGTTGCAGAACATCTACGAACAGCTGGAGTTTCGTACCCTCATGCGGAGAAAAATGCAGAACGCTCCCCGCACTTCCGAGGAGAAACTCAAGAGCCAGGGCGGATATGTGCAAGGAGACATGTTTGCCACGGAGAGTTCTTCATTGCAGGAGTCTTCCCTGCAGGGTGACCTCTTTGCCGATACTGTCCCCTCCAGCAGGATGATGACCTGGAAGGAGTCCGGAGCCCAGTATATTCTGGCTGACACAGCCGAGAAGCGTGCCCAGCTCATCAGCCAACTGTCTCAGGCAAGCGAGTTCTGTATCGATACCGAGACCACCAGTACCGATCCCATACAGGCCACTCTGGTAGGCATGAGTTTTGCCATTCGTGAGGGCGAGGCCTGGTATGTTCCCGTGGGAGAGAACCCATGCGGCGTAGCAGAGGAGTTCAGGGGCGTACTGGAGAACCCTACTACGCTCAAGATAGGACAGAACATGAAATATGATCTGCAAGTGCTCCATTCCTGCGGCATCCGTCTGGCAGGCCCTATGTTCGACACCATGATAGCCCACTACCTGCTTCATCCCGAGATGAGGCATGGCATGGACTATCTGGCAGAGGCTTATCTCAACTATCAGACTATCCACATCGAGGAGCTCATAGGCTCGGGCAAGAAACAGATAAACATGGCGCAGGTGCCCGTTCAGGATGTATGCCCCTATGCAGCCGAGGACGCCGACGTCACGTTGCGCCTCAAGCACCTCTTCCAGCCCCAGTTGGAGGAGGCCGGTTGTCAGCACCTCTTCCACGACCTGGAGATGCCGCTCATGCCGGTACTGGCTCAGATGGAGCGCAACGGCGTGTGTATCGACAGTAATGGTCTCAGGGATACATCCGTCCACTACGCCAAAGAAATGGCCATATTGGAGCAGGAAATACACAAAATGGCGGGTGTGAAGTTCAATGTGTCCAGTCCCCGACAGGTGGGAGAGGTCCTCTTCGACCATCTGCACCTCTCCAGCAAGGCCAAAAAGACCAAGAACGGACAATATACCACCAGCGAGGAGGTACTGGAAGGCCTCCGCACCAAGCATCCCATCGTGGAGAAGATTCTCCAATATCGAGGACTCAAGAAACTGCTCAGCACCTATATCGATGCCCTACCCCTCCTGGTCAATCCACATACAGGGCATATCCACACTTCATTCAACCAAACGGTAACGGCCACAGGCCGGCTCTCGAGCAGCAATCCTAACCTACAGAATATCCCCGTACGCGATGCCCTGGGCAAGGAGGTGCGCAAGGCCTTTGTCCCAGAGGCCGGAGAACTCTTCTTCAGCGCCGACTACAGCCAAATAGAACTGCGCATCATGGCTCACCTGAGTCAGGACGACAATCTGATAGAAGCCTTCTCACATGGCGATGACATCCATGCTGCCACAGCAGCCAAGATATTCCACAAAGATATCAAGGAGGTGACCTCCGAGGAGAGGCGCAAGGCCAAGACAGCCAATTTCGGTATCATCTATGGCATCAGCGCCTTCGGATTGGCAGAGCGCATGGGAGTATCACGCACCGAAGCCAAGCAACTCATCGACGGATACTTTGCAACCTATCCCGGAGTGCGCCAATATATGACGCGAAGCATAGAAATGGCACGGGAGAAGGGATACACCGAGACTCTCTGCCAGCGCAGATGTTATCTGCCAGACATCAACAGCAACAATGCCGTGGTGAGGGGATATGCCGAGCGCAACGCCATCAACGCTCCCATACAGGGCAGCGCTGCAGATATCATCAAGAGGGCCATGATACGCATACAGGAGCGACTGCAGACCGAAGGCATGCGTTCCAAGATGATACTGCAGGTGCACGACGAACTGAACTTCAGTGTACCCCCAGAGGAAAAGGAGCATCTGCAGGCTCTTGTCATAGAGGAGATGCAGGGAGCCTTTGAACTGCGAGTACCCCTGGTGGCCGACTGCGGATGGGGCAGCAACTGGCTTGAGGCACACTAAGGCTCCCCATACCTGCTGCCAAGATATAGAAGGAAGAGGGTGTTGAACCTGGTCTGCACACGACAGACAACACGGGCTCAGCACCCTCTCCCCTATTCTCTCCTCCCGTTTGCGTCAAACAGAGGAACTGTTTGCACCATACAGGACACCTGTTAGAGCCAAAGACAAACCTCTTCCCCACGACATATGGACAGAGGGGCACCGCGACCCTGCAAGTGGTACTAAAATCAGGTCAGCAGATATTTTGTTGGGATAAACATTGCTGATTACCTTTGCATCATGGAAAAAGATTATCTCAAAGCAATAGCAAGTGTAGTGTTGTCCGCCCAGATACAGGATTACTTTACCGTAGCAGGAGTGGAACAGGCGATTTTCAGGATAACGTTTGCACCCTCGGTCGCAAACGTTTGAAACCGCGGTTGCAAACGTTTGAAACTGCCCCCGCAAACGTTTGCGGTGAAAAGTGCAGTTTTTTTGAGAAGGTGAAGGTAAGGCTGTCTTATGACGGACAGATACGCGGGAAAAATTGTGCCGATTGGCAGAAACCGATACCTATCACGAAGGTACCTTCACCGTTTGAAACAAAACCTGATTTCTCTA
>JBJFDX010000025.1:0-3218 GCA_051890235.1 Bacteroidaceae bacterium
CCTGTTCCTTCTCGAAGATACAGGTACGTTCTCCCTTGGTCATGCGCTGATCCACCATACGGTATTTCTCACTCTTCTTGGTCACAGGCAATGAGCCAAGATATTTGGTAAGGAGAGGAGTGATGCTGTCGGCATCCACATCACCCACAAAGTAGAAATCGAAATCAGCAGCATTGGCATAACGCTCCTTGTATATCTCCATGATGCGGTCATAGGAAAGGTCATCCAGATCCTCGGCACGCATACGAATAGCACGCACATTGTTGTTGTAAACCACGCTGGCCATACTGTCCTTGAGAGCTGTGGCGGGTGCCATATCCTGATTCTTCAGACCGTTGCGAACACGCTCGAGCAAACTGTTGTAAGCCTCGTCATCCTGGCGAGGTGAAGTGAAGCACAGGTAAGTGAGTTGGAGCATGGTCTCAAGGTCCTTCTTGACGCAACCGCCATACAGAGACTCCGTCCTGTCACCGATGGAGGGACTCACACTGGCCTGCTTTCCTGAGAGTTTCTTCTGCAAATCAATGGCAGAGAATTGTCCCCATCCGCCAACCTGTACCAGTGAAGCATTATCCACCAGATTGTACTCAGAATTGGGATAAAGACTGCTTCCACCCCAGCTGACAGCCTGCATGGATATATTGTTGGGGCTATAGTCGGTCTTCAGCACATGCACTCTGATACCATTGCTGAGTGTAATCAACTGGGCGCCGTATACATCATCCTTCACCTTCTTCACAGTCACCGAACTGCTCAACTCAGGCACCAGAGGATCACTGCTGACCTCCTCGGCATAAGCATCAATCTGCTCCGCATCCACAGCTACCAATGCGTCCTTGACCTGCTGCTCTGTGGGATACTCCACGCCATCCTTCTCAGGCAGGAAGAAAGCAATGGCACGATTGTCCTCAGGCAACATGGCGGCCAACTGATTGACTGCCTCTACAGGAATCTGAGGTACAAGCTTGTGAGCAATGTCCTTGACCCACTCAATGCTTGGCGCAGGCTCCGCATCAAGGAAATGACGCACATAATCATTGACGTAACTGGTGTTCTCCACCTTGTCACGACCTTCATACTGAGCGTCCACCTGTGAGAGATATTCCTCCTTGAAACGCTCATACTCACTGATGGTGAATCCACCACGCTTGGCACGCAGCAACTCACGATACAATGCCGTCACGCCATCGAGGTAACGACCCTCCTTGAGGACTACGACACCATTCACGGCATCACAGGTATTGGATACCCAATAATCATCAAAACTTGCATAAGACATGGCAAAGGGAGCATCCGCCTTTTGGGCTATCTCCTGCAGGCGGGCACCTATCATACCCTGGAAGGCTTCCTTGAGATACATGTTCAGAAGATACACCATCTGATCCTTTTGCTCATTGGGGAAGGCAGGGACCTTGAAGAACATCATGGCCAAAGCGTTAGGCTGTTCCTTATCCTTCTCAATAGCAATGAGAGGCTCCTTATTATCAGCCACAGGGAAATACTCACGGACAGGAGCATCGGCAGGTGCAGGCTGGATATCAGCAAACATCTGCTTGATCTTCTGCTCCATCTCATCCACATTCACATCACCTACGATAACAATCCCCTGCAAGTCGGGACGATACCAGCGGCGATAATAAGAACGGATAGCCTCATAAGGGAAGTTCATCACCACCTCCATGGTACCGATAGGCATACGGTCGGCATACCTGCTTCCCTCGTACAACTTATGGAAGGCACGCTCCTGCATGCGCATCATCGCACTTCTGCGCAGACGCCACTCCTCGTTGATGACTCCACGCTCCTCATCAATCTCCTTTCCATCGAGGAGCAGGTCATGACTCCAGTCATGAAGGATAAGCAGACAGGAATCGAGAGCACCGGGAATCTCCACGTTAACGTTGTTGATGTTATACACCGTCTCGTCAAAGGAGGTATAGGCATTGAGATTCTCGCCAAACTTCACACCGATACGCTCCAGATACTGCTTGAGCGCAT
Organism: Bacteroidaceae bacterium; assembly: GCA_051890235.1. Lineage (GTDB taxonomy): Bacteria > Bacteroidota > Bacteroidia > Bacteroidales > Bacteroidaceae > Physcousia. Next base: position 1,999 of record JBJFDX010000025.1, read on the forward strand.
CACCGGGAAAATGCGTGGTGCCATTGAAACACATATGTTCCAGGAAATGAGCCAGACCACGCTGGTTCTCCTCCTCCTGCATAGAGCCCACCTTCTGCGCTATGTAGAAGTCCACACGCTTCTCCGGCCACTCGTTGTGGCGGATGTAATAGGTGAGTCCATTAGGCAGGACACCCACCTTGACAGCAGGATCCAAAGGAACCTTGGCATCTGTCAATTGCTGAGCCTGCAATCCACTGACAGCAGAAAGCACACAGCATAGCATGAGAACAATTCTCTTCTTCATAATACAATATTTAAATACCATTCAATATTCATTCAATACTCATCTCATCTTCCATTGCTCGCCCTCGAGTATCATCTTCATCCCCATCTGTTCGATGGTGCTGTCGGCAAAGAGTACATCTACAAACACATAGGCAATACTGTCCTGCAGGCTGTCTCGTGTAACCGTTGCCCGCATAATTTCTCCCTTGGATTTCAACTCAGCCCGATACTGTGCCGCCAGTTCTGCCATCTGCTGGCGATAAAGGGCGGGCAAACTGTCAATACCGGCAAATCCAGACAAGTAACCCTCATAGTCACCTGATACGAGCCGGTCTAAATACTCCTGAGCCGCAGCACGTACCCTGTCATGCTCGTCTTCCTTATGAAAGAAGGAACAGGACACGCACAGCAGCACGCACATGAGCAAGACACTCACCCGTGGAAAGGATGCCATGGGCAGGAAGCAGGAAGTCAATTTTTCTCTTAAAGTCATACAACACATATAAACGGCGTCCAGACTCTCCCCTGAGGAGCCTGGAGTCCGGTCACTTCTGTCTTACAAAGATATTGATGGGAGTACCACAGAAATTCCAACGCTCACGTATCTTATTTTCAAGAAAACGCTTATAAGGTTCCTTGACATACTGAGGGAGGTTGGCATAGAAAACGAAACTGGGTACCCGAGTATCCGGTATCTGGGCACAATACTTGATCTTGATGTACTTACCCTTCATCGATGGTGGAGGATAAGCCTCGATAAGAGGAAGCATCTCCTCATTCAGGCGGGCTGTGGAGACACGCCTACGACGATTCTCGTAGACATCCTTTGCTGTCTCGAGCACGCGGAAGATTCGCTGCTTGGTAAGTGCAGAGGCGAAGATAATGGGGAAATCATCAAAAGGAGCCATACGGTCATAGATGGCATTCTCCATGGTCTTCATCACCTTGGTATC
>JBJFDX010000026.1:0-3199 GCA_051890235.1 Bacteroidaceae bacterium
GTACATCTTGAAAGTATCAGCATGGGCATAGAGGGTATCTTTCTGCGAATAATCAATCAGCATGGCACTATCCGCAGCCTCGGCATAACCCGTACTGTCATTGTAAAGACAATAGTTCCCTGTAAACATGTTCTTGTTTACAGCATCGGTATAAACAATATTTCCGTACGCTTTGCCCACTTTCTCTGCGCCATCCCATACCACACTATCCCCCACCAGACGTCTGCCTTCGTTGGTCAGAATACTTCTGTTGAGCAGATAAGATTCATCAGTCTTGGAATTGTAATAGCCCAATTCTGAATAGATATGGCTTTCGCCATGCTTGATATTGGAAGGGCCCACGATATGAGCAATGCCTGTACCTGTATTATAATGTAAGGTATCAGAGACCAAGGTGGTTCTGGCCAGACGTGGAGGTGCAGGATTAACAAGTCGGACATTATAATTGAATATGGCCTCACGCGTGGATGGTGTATACTCGCCCCAGTCGCTGGTAAGTTCGTTGTCCTGATCTACCAGACGGCCTCCCTCAAAGAAATAGCCCATTCCATAAAGTTTGTCATAATCGAGACTATCTGTATAGAGGACACTCTCCCTATGCCTGAGCACCACATTTTGACGTACTCGGGCAATCTGATCAAGACCGTTATAGAAGAGGACATCTCCGGTAAGCGAAAGTGTATCGCCCTGCACCATACGCACATGTCCATAGGCATCAAAGGAATTGGAAGCCTCATAGAAGAGTGCGCTATCACAATACATCAGGACATCGTCATGGCGAAAGGCGACGTTACCCACCAGAAACTGCGCATCGGGACGGATATGGTCATCGAAGTAGAGTCTGTCAGAATGCAACATGTAGACCCGACTGTCGGAAGCCTTTCTGTCCCGACCGCCAGTAGAAGCACTCTTGACGGGAGGCATGGCTCCGAGCAAACATACGCCAAACAGTGCTATCAAACATACTACATATACTCTACGATTCATCTTATTTCACCCATCCAGGATACTGGAACTCACAATCGCGCCAGTCTGGATTGATGCGAATGTAAGTACTCTTCTGTTTCTCCTTTATCCAACTGAGGATACACTCCTGGCTTCGTTTGTTCTCCACCACCTCTTTGAGCACCTGGAAGTCCTCGGCTATATTAGCACGATGCTCCTTGATGCGACTCTTAAGACGAGCCAATGCACACACGGTGGTTCCTTTTGAATTGACCATGGTAAAGGGTTGAGAGATTTCTCCCGTCTGCAATCCCTCCACCACACGTGCCAGCTCGGTACTGACAGCCGACAACTCGCTCATCTCAAAACGAGTGGTACGGTCACCATTCTCCTTGGTATTGGTCATGATACCATGATTGTTGCGCGTGTCTTTGTCGTCAGAGGCATAGAGAACAGCATTCTCAAAGGAGATTTTCTCTGTACGGATATCCTCGGCTATGGAATCGAGGTGAACCATTGCAGTATCCACATCAGCCTGAGCCACCTCAGGACGCTTAAGGATGTGACGGCACTTCATCTTATCACCTCGCTTCTCTATCAGCTGAATGATATGATATCCGAAATCACTCTTCACAATCTTACTCACCTTGGTGGGATCTGTCAGCGAGAAAGCCACGTTGGCAAAGGCTGGGTCCAACTCGCTCTTTCCCATAAAGGGAAGTTCTCCTCCTTGTCTGGCACTCCCTGGGTCCTCGGAATAGAGGCGGGCCAGAGTGGCAAAAGAGGTTGAACCTGTACTCACGCGCTCGGCATAGCCACGCAACAAGTCCTTCACTCTGTCGATTTCATCCTGCGCGATACGAGGTTGCAGGATGAGCACCTGAACCTCGACCTGTGTGGGTATCAAGGGCAGACTGTCCTCTGGTATATCCTTGAAGAAGCGACGGACCTCTGCTGGGGTGACCTTGATATCGGAAGTAATCTTCTCGCGCATCTTGCGCGCCGTAAGTTCGTTCTTATATTGGTCAAACAGTTCCTCGCGTATCTGCGTCATGGTCATCTGCATATACTCCTCGAGTTTCTCCTTTGAGCCTGCCATGAGAACCTTCTCGTTGATATCCTGCTCCACATAGGGATTGACATCTGCATCAGTAACCTCAATACTGTCTATTGCAGCCTGATGCAGGAAGAGTTTCTGAACAGCCAGCTGCTCGGGAATCATGCAATAGGGATTGCCGCTTATGGAGTTACCATACTCCAGGCGACGCTTCTCAACCTCAGAACGCAGTATAGCCTCATCACCCACAACCCACACTATCTCATCGACCACATTACTCTGCGCAAATGATGAGAGCGAAGTCAAGAGAAGCGTGATGAGCAAGAGATATTTATTGCCTGTTCTCATAACACTATTGTTTGTTGACAGTCTTTAGTGCCTCTTCATCAATCTCCACCGAATAGCGCTTTCTCAGTTCCTTGACAAAGACCTCCTCGCGATGACGCTGATAGTCGCTCACCACCTGATTACTCACATCGGTCCATTCTGCAGGTCCCTTTTTGAGCACCTTACCCACGACAGCCACATAGGGGAAGTTCTTCATTTCCTTACCCTCGGCCTTCTTGTCCTTGAGAGCCAGGCGGTCCACATAACCATTCTCACCCTTAACAAACATGCGACGTTCCATGCGCACGGTGACACTGTCCTTATTGAAAGCATCTCGAATGGTGGCGGTCCACTGGTTCTCATCCACCTTCTTCAAAGCCTTCTTCACGGCCTTGACATCCTGCTCATTCTGACAATAGTAAACCATTCCGCGGAAATGAGGTTCACTCCAGGCATATTTCTTCTTGTTTGACTTGAAATACTTCTGGATGCCGGCAGTATCGGCCTTGGCAGGCTCCCACACCTCGCGTGAGCATTCTTCAAAGAGGAGCAATCCCTCATAGTATTCCTGAACCAGGTACTTCAATTTATTATCCTGAGCACAGAGGCGCTCGGTCTGCTCATCCAGAATCTGCTCCACAGTCTTCTGCGAACCAGACTCCTGAACCAGAGAATCAAGCACGTTGGACGACAGTTGGTTCTCAAGGCCCTGGCTCTCGAGGTAACGGCGGATGTTTGGCTTGAGTTCCTCGTATGATTCCAAAGGTTTCTTGGCCAACAACTTGACAATATGAAAACCGACGGTGGAAAGGAAGGGCTGAGAATACTGCCCTACCTCAAGAGAATAAGCCACATCCTCAAACTCCTTCA
>JBJFDX010000027.1:0-3186 GCA_051890235.1 Bacteroidaceae bacterium
ACAGACTCTCAGGCTGACTCCTCCGTCTACAATATATTTTCCCAAACCCATGGCAAGCGACACCGTGCCCTCCTCGGCCAACTCGTCTCCGATAGGATAATAGTTCACGCTGCGCGCCACACCGCTGATGACCGGATAAAAGAGGTCGTCATGAGCCTCGCCAATCACCTCCTGCAAGATGACCGCCATCTTCTCCTGATCAATGACATTACTGGTGGCTGTCATATAGTCCTTACTGCCACGGTAATAGACACTGGCATACACTCCGCGTATAGCCTGGGAAAGCATCGACAGACGCTCATACTTATCACTGGCATAGGGAACCATATAGGTACTATAGACACCTGCAAAGGGTTGGTAATGGGAATCTTCCAGCAGACTGCTGCTGCGAACTGCTATGGGACCATCCACCACATGCAGGAAGGCTTCCAGATCACCCAACAGGTGCATGGGAAGACGTGCCCTCAGGAAATGCTGCAGCACCTCCTCATCCGAGATATCGCTGAGAGCAACCTGATAGAGATCATTGGCATCCATGAACTCATCAAAGATATCTGTGCACAACACTACGGTCTTGGGTATCCTGACAGTAACCCCCTCACGCTCATTCAAGTCGGTATGCCGCTTGAGCAGATGATCGATAAATGCCAGACCACGTCCCTTACCGCCCAAACTTCCGTCACCGATGCGGGCGAAATTGGAATACTGGTCAAACCGCTCACGCTGGAAGACAGCCACCACACCCTGGTTCTTCATTCTTCGGTACGCCACAATGGCATCCAGAATGATCTGCCGATGTGCATCCACATCCTGAAGGCTCTCCCAGGTGATGCCCTTAAGAAACTCGGAGATGGGGAAGAGCGCACGGCTGGCCAGCCATCGGCTGACATTGTTGTGGGTAATATGATACAGCAGACTGCGTGTGGGAACAGTCATGATATTGTCCTGCAGATCCTTCAGATTACGTATTCTGATAACCTCCTGCATGGTATCAGGATCACGGAAGACAAAATCTCCGAAACCGAAGTATTTCAGAATCAGCGTACGCAAGTCAACATCCATCTTCTTGGAGTTCTTGTCAATGAAGTGTGCCTTGCATTGCTGAGCCAGGGCTTCCTTGTCACTCTCTGCCGACTCCATAATCAGCGGAATATATGGGTCATTCTGCCGAATGGCTTTCAACAAGGTATATCCTGCCTCTTCATTCTTCTCCCCACCTGGCAGGAGTGGGAAACGGCAATCACTGATGACCCCCAACGTGTTGTTTGAAAAGCGCTGGTAGAGTTGCCATGCCTCCTCGTAATTACGTGCCAGGACAATCTTGGGACGACCACGCATGCGCAGGGTCTCAAGTGATGTGTTGAGTGCCTCGGTGGCAAAGACCAGACTCTGCTGGAGCACAAAGCGATACAGATTGGGCAGGATACTGCTATAGAACCGGATGCTGTCCTCCACCAGAAGTATCATCTGTACACCTGCACTGGTGATGTCGTGCTCCAGATTCATCCTGTCCTCCATCAGCTTGATGATGCTCAAGAGCAGCTCGGTGTTGCCCAACCAGCAGAAGACATACTCAAAGGCCGAAAGGTCCTCATTCTGCATTCTGCGTGTTATACCATGACTGAAGGGAGTCAGTACCACAATAGGCACATCGGGATAATCATGCTTGATGGATCGGGCAATATCAAAAACGCTATTGTCTTCTGCTGCAGGCATACAGATGACAAGGTCTATCTTCTCGGTTGCCATGTGTGCCTCTGCATCCTGCTTGCACGCCACCTGTATGAATCTGGGGGGAAAACGGAGTCCCAAACGAGCATATTCCGAGAAGATCTTCTCATCCACTCGCCCATCATCCTCAAGGATGAACGCATCATAGGGGTTGGCCACTATAAGAACATTGCAGATGCGCTTAAGCATCAAGTCAACAAATGAGGTGTCCTTCAGAGTCATTTCTGTTGTTCGTTTATGTTTGTCATGCGTCAAGGGCGCACCAATAATTGGCACGCCCTTGCGTTGCTGTATTTCGTCTCCACATAAAGGAGATGATGTTCGTGATTACACGATTCCCTGTGCCATCATAGCCTTGGCCACCTTCATAAAGCCTGCCACATTGGCACCCTTTACGTAGTTGACATAACCATCGGGCTCAGTACCATACTTCACGCAGTTGGCATGGATATTCTCCATGATGGCATGCAGGCGATTGTCAACCTCCTCTGCTGTCCATGAGAGGCGCTCGCTGTTCTGTGACATCTCCAAACCTGATACAGAAACGCCACCTGCATTGGATGCCTTACCGGGAGAATACAGAATCTTTGCTTCCTGGAAGACACGGATAGCTCCGGGTGTGGAGGGCATATTCGCTCCTTCACTCACAGCTATCACTCCATTAGCCACCAAAGCCTTGGCAGCCTCCTCGCTGATCTCGTTCTGGGTAGCAGAGGGGAGAGCGATGTCGGCCTTCTCATTCCAGGGCTTGGCACCTGCCACATACTTGGCTGTGGGATACTTGTCCACATATTCCTTGATACGTCCGCGATAGATATTCTTGAGTTCCATGATGTAATCAAGTTTCTCTCTGTCGATACCATCGGGATCATATATATATCCATCAGAATCACTCATGGTCAGGACTGTACCTCCCAGCTGCAGAACCTTCTCTGCAGTATACTGTGCCACATTTCCTGCACCGCTGATAAGAACCTTCTTTCCCTTCACGCTATCGCCCTTGGTCTTCAGCATCTCCTGCAGGAAGTACACATTACCATAGCCCGTTGCCTCGGGACGTATCAGAGAACCTCCAAACTCAAGTCCCTTACCAGTAAGAACGCCGCTGAACTCACGAGTGAGCTTCTTGTACATGCCGAACATGTAGCCTACCTCACGGCCACCCACACCTATATCACCGGCAGGAACATCCACATCAGGACCGATGTGACGAGTAAGCTCCAGCATGAAAGCCTGACAGAAGCGCATCACCTCTGCATTGGATTTACCACGGGGACTGAAGTCGGAACCGCCCTTACCGCCACCCATGGGCAATGTGGTGAGAGAATTCTTGAAGGTCTGCTCAAAGGCAAGGAATTTCAGAATACCCAGGTTGACACTCTTATGGAAACGAATACCTCCCTTATAGGGACCAATGGCATTGTTGTGCTGTACACGATAACCCATATTGGTCTG
>JBJFDX010000028.1:0-3181 GCA_051890235.1 Bacteroidaceae bacterium
ATTCTCCGAAAACACCTTATACAAGCCATCGTTCTTGCGCAATTCTGGAGGGGTGTCCAACTGCAAGAAGTCCTTGAAAGACTTCAACTGCACTTCCAGAAAATCCGGATAAGGCATCGGACTCTTTACGGAAGCGAAATTAACTCTTTGGTTCACTAATTTAGCCATCTAAAGTTTTTTAAAAGACTCGTGAAAGGATACAGACACAAAAAGGCAAAGAACCCTCTACCAGAGGATCCTTTACCTATACCTGTTTTGACAGGATTGATTACTTCAGTTCAATCTCAGCACCAGCCTCCTCGAGGGTCTTCTTCAGAGCCTCAGCGTCAGCCTTTGCCATGCCTTCCTTCAGAGTGCTGGGAGCACCATCAACGAGGTCCTTAGCCTCCTTCAGTCCGAGACCACAAGCCTCCTTGACAGCCTTCACAACCTGAAGCTTAGCAGCACCTGCGCTCTTCAGAACAACGTCGAAGCTTGTCTTCTCCTCCTCAGCAGCAGCTGCACCAGCTGCACCAGGAGCAGCAACAGCTACAGCGGCTGCTGCGGGCTCGATACCATACTCATCCTTCAGGATGGTTGCCAACTCATTAACCTCTTTCACTGTCAAGTTTACCAACTCTTCAGCAATAGCTTTCAAATCTGCCATTTTATTTCTACTTTTATTATTGTTTACTTTGTTTGTTACTTACGGGGAGTCAGATTATTCACCCTTCTCTCCAAGAGTTTTCAGAACTCCATGAATTGTATTCTGTCCAGACTGCAAAGCAGACAGAACATTCTTGGCCGGAGACTGCAGCAAAGACACAATCTCAGCAATAACCTCATTCTTGCTCTTGATAGAACAGAGAACACTCAATTGATCAGCACCTACGTAGATACCTTCCTCAGCATATGCAGCCTTCAGGGCAGGCTTCTCAGCCTTCTTTGCCTGATACTCCTTGATTAATTTGGCTGGAGCATTGGCAACCTGAGTGAACAAGATTGCTGTAGTACCCTTCAGAACGCTCTTCAGCGAAGCGAACTCCTCTCCCTTTTCCTCGAGAGCCTTTTCAAACAGTGTGTTCTTAACAACCACCATCTTGAGTTCCTTCTCAAAGCACTGTCTGCGAAGTGCAGTTGTTGCGGCAGCATCCATACCCTCTACGTCAACGAGGTAGAAGTGGGGATACTCGTTCAACAACTCTCCAAGTTGTGCTATAATCGCACCTTTATCTTCCTTTCTCATGATCTTTCTCGAATTTAGATTTCCTCAGTAGCCTTAGGATCAACCTTGATTCCGCGACTCATTGTACTAGAAAGATAAATGCTCTTCACATACGTGCCCTTAGCAGCAGAAGGCTTCAACTTGATAATAGTCTGGATGAACTCCTTCGCGTTCTGTGCAATCTGCTCAGCAGTGAAAGAAACCTTACCGATAGAAGTATGTACAATACCTGTCTTGTCTACCTTGAAGTCAATCTTACCCTGCTTAACCTCACGTACGGCCTTAGCGACATCCATGGTCACAGTACCGCTCTTGGGGTTGGGCATCAAGCCACGAGGACCGAGAACACGGCCCAAGGCACCAATCTTACCCATGATGGAGGGCATAGTGATGATTACATCTACGTCTGTCCAACCACCCTTAATCTTCTCAATGTATTCATCGAGACCAACATAGTCAGCACCTGCTTCCTTAGCAGCAGTTTCAGCATCAGGTGTGCAAAGGCAGAGCACGCGAGTTACCTTACCTGTTCCATTGGGCAAGGACACAACGCCACGTACCATCTGATTAGCCTTTCTGGGGTCTACACCCAGGCGCACATCAATGTCCACAGAAGCATCAAACTTGGTGGTGGTAATCTCCTTCACCAAAGCAGACGCCTCCTTCAGAGTGTATGCCTTCCCTGCTTCAATCTTATCAGCTACCAACTTCTGGTTCTTTGTCAGTTTACTCATCTTAATTGAAGTTTAAATTATTTTCCAGGGAATTCACCTTTTACGGTGATGCCCATACTTCTGGCTGTACCTGCAACCAAAGTCATGGCAGACTCTACAGTGAAGCAGTTCAAATCTGGCATCTTATCCTGGGCAATTGTTCTCACCTGATCCCAAGTGATCTCAGCCACCTTCTTACGGTTAGGCTCTGCAGAACCACTCTTGATCTTCGCAGCCTCCATCAACTGTACTGCCACAGGAGGAGTCTTTACGATGAAATCATAAGACTTGTCTGTGTAGTAAGTAATGACCACGGGCAGTACCTTACCGGCACGATCCTGTGTTCTGGCATTGAAGGCCTTGCAGAAATCCATGATGTTGATACCCTTGGAACCAAGAGCAGGACCCACTGGGGGTGATGGATTCGCAGCGCCGCCCTTAATCTGCAATTTGATTAATCCAGCAACTTCTTTAGCCATTGTCGTTTCTAAATTATTTAATTATCTGATCAGCATCGGATGAGCGTAACACAACACATCTTACTGCTTCTCTACCTGCATAAAACCTAAATCAAGTGGGGTTTTACGCCCAAAGATCTTGACCATTACCTTCAACTTCTTCTTGTCACTGATTACTTCCTCGATGATTGCATCAAATCCGCTGAAGGGACCATCGGTCACCTTTACGCTTTCGCCAACCATAAAAGGAATGGCTACATCCTCAGGAATCTCGGCAATCTCATCGATTGTTCCCAGCATCTGCTTTACCTCTGCAGGACGCAGCGGCATGGGAGTTGTACTGCTTTTGGTATCGCTCAAGAAGCCCAGCACATCGGGAATATTTCTCAGAGTAGCCTGTACCTCGCCAACGAGTTCGGCCTCCACAAAGACATACCCACTGTAACGGTTCTTCTCCTTTATCTTACGTTTACCATTGGGGGTAACCGTAACAACCTTCTCTGTAGGAATAAGTACTTGGGATACATGTTCAGCAAATGCTCCACCTTGGTGAAGCATCGCATCCACGTATTCCTTAACCTTGCCTTCCTTTCCACTTATGGCACGCATTACGTACCATTTCATTCCAGTATCAGCCATACTCTTACAGAAGGATTAACGCAAAATACCATAGACGAACTCCATGCCCTTCTGGAAAACGAAGTCCATGACAAATACGACCAGCGCGATGCATAGGGAAGCTGTTAATACTACAACCGCACTGCTCATAAGTTCAGAACGTGTTGGCCATGAGGTCTTATGTACAA
>JBJFDX010000029.1:0-3169 GCA_051890235.1 Bacteroidaceae bacterium
TCATCCCAAGGATATTTTCCAAACCATGTCAATATCCCAAGAAACTGCTGACTGTATGCTTGACAAGAGGAAGAAACATCATCGAACACTTGCGGATGAAAATCGCGGACATTACCGAATGCCGTACCGAAATCATAATCAGAGCGTACCCACCCTATTCCAACTTCCTTTGCCAGAGCAAGCTCCCTGTCCCTGATAGGATAATCCATCCATCGGCGTGTGATATGAGTACACACGCCATAGGGATTATCCAAAGCAGGGCTACATGGAAAGAGCAGAGCTACCGAATCCATCAGAGATTCTTGCCGAACACCCGAAGCCTCCCAAAAGGTCTGGCAATCCTTTCTCGAATGAGCCGTTACCTCCATCAAGCAAGAGAAACACAACAGGAGAGCCATCATGATGAACGATTGGAACAAAGTTACAGTGCGCTCTGCACCCGCCCGACCGTCATGTATGAAAATGAACCTACGTACATAATCCAATCTGACGGTAAATAAATTCTTGTAAACCATATATCCTTGAATACTTTGTATCTGCAAAAATACAAAGAAAGGGAAAAACCATCCACAATCGAACACCGATTTCTTACACAACTTCCTCTATTTCGTTTCCCAACCTACATACCGAACCCCCGTCGCAAAAGTAACACAAAACGGACTACGGGCCTAAAAACGGCAAAAACAAGAGTCGTGCCCAATCTTCTCACATGTCTATAATGCACGCGAACGCAAAAATCAGATGAAAAGATTTGGGCGTATTGGGAACATTAAGTACCTTTGTAGATTGAAATCGTGCCACACACGACAATTCTATTGGAAAATGATACAACAATAACATAATGGAAGATCAAGAAAGAATTATCAAAGTAGACATTGAGCATGAGATGCGGCAAAGCTACATCAATTACTCCATGAGCGTAATCGTAGCACGCGCCCTGCCCGATGTAAGAGACGGATTCAAACCTGTACACCGACGCATCCTCTATGGAATGAAGGAGATGGGCAACCTGCACAGCAGACCCTACAAGAAATGTGCACGTATCGTGGGTGAGGTGCTCGGTAAGTACCACCCTCATGGTGACAGTTCCGTATATTTCGCATTGGTACGTATGGCACAGGAATGGGCCATGAGATACACCTTGGTTGACGGACAGGGTAACTTCGGAAGCGTTGACGGAGACAGCCCTGCTGCCATGCGATATACAGAGGCACGACTGAGTCTGATAGGCGAAGCCATGATGGATGACTTGGAGAAAGAGACAGTGGACATGACCACCAACTTCGACGACACCCTGCTGGAGCCTACTGTCATGCCCACCAGACTACCCAACCTGCTGCTCAACGGAGCCACAGGTATTGCTGTCGGTATGGCAACAAACATTCCCACACACAATCTGGGCGAAGTCATTGACGCCTGCGTGGCTTTTGTAGACCAGCCCGACATGGATGTGGAAGGACTGATGCAGTTTGTCAAAGGACCCGATTTCCCCACAGGCGGATATATCATGGGCCTGCAAGGCATCAAAGATGCATACGAGACAGGACGAGGACGTATCATCATGCGTGCCAAGGCCGATATAGAAGCAGGAGATACACACGACAAGATTGTTGTGACAGAAATTCCATATGGAGTCAATAAGCAACAACTTATCGAATACATTGCCCAGTTGGTACAAGAGAAGAAAATCGAAGGCATACACAATGCCAACGATGAAAGCGACCGAGACGGCATGCGTATTGTCATCGATGTAAAGCGTGACGCCAACTCACGTGTCGTACTCAACAAACTCTTCAAGATGACTCCCCTGCAAACCAGTTTCAGTGTCAACAGCATTGCCCTGGTCAAGGGACGTCCCCAGTTGCTTACTCTGCGTGATTTCATCAGCAATTTTGTTGAGCATCGTCATGATGTTGTCATCAGACGCACCAAATATGACCTGCGCAAGGCAGAGGAGCGTGTACACATCCTCAGAGGTCTGATAATTGCAAGCGACAACATCGATGAGGTTGTTAAACTTATCAAGCAGAGCAAGACTCCCGCATCTGCACAACGAGCATTGGAAGAGCGTTTCGGCTTGGACGAACTACAGAGCAAGGCTATAGTCGATATGCGTTTGGCACAACTCACGGGACTTCAGCAGGACAAGTTGCATGCTGAATATGACGATCTGATGAAGAAGATTGAATACTTTAATCAGATACTCACCGACGACACTCTCTGCCGCAAGGTTATCAAGGACGAGTTGCTGGAAGTGAAGAATCAATTCAACGATGTTCGCCGCACAGAGATTCTTCCCAACGCTGATGAATTCAACGCAGAAGACTTTTATGCCGATGACGAGGTGGTGGTAACCATCAGCCACATGGGCTACATCAAGAGAACTCCTTTGGCTGAATTCAGAGCACAAGCACGAGGAGGTATCGGTGTGAAGGCAAGCAGTACCAGGGACAATGACTTCATCGAAAAGATTTATCCCGCCACCATGCACAACACCATGATGTTCTTTACAGACCGCGGACGTTGCCATTGGCTCAAGGTGTATGATATCCCTGAGGGCAATAAGCAGAACAAGGGCCGTGCCATACAGAACATGCTCATGATTCAGCCCGGTGACAGCATCAGCGCATGCCTGTGCATACGTAAACTACAGGATCCCGATTTCTGCAAATCACACTATGTGGTATTCTGTACCAAGAATGGCATCATCAAGAAGACTTGTCTGACAGAATACAGCAGGGTACGTGCAAATGGTGTAAATGCCATCAACATCCGTGAAGACGATCAGGTCATCGGCGTTGAACTAACCAACGGCAACAATGAGATCATCGTGGCAAACGCCGGCGGACGCGTGGTAAGATTTGAAGAAAGTCAAGTCCGTGAAATGGGTCGAGTAAGCACAGGTGTACAGAGCATCATCTTGGATAATGATCCCAGAGACAAAGTAGTGGGTATGTGCGTAGTCAACGATGTGGAGAAAGAAAGCATCATGGTGCTCAGCGAGAACGGATATGGCAAACGTACCGGTGTGGATGAGTACCGCAAGACAGGACGTCATTGCAAGGGAGTGAAGACTATCGCCATTACCGAAAAGACTGGTTACGTGGTTGCCACCGAAGTGATTACAGACGAAGACGACCTCATGATTATCAACAAGAGCGGAACCACC
>JBJFDX010000030.1:0-3151 GCA_051890235.1 Bacteroidaceae bacterium
ACGGTGGCTTGTGATGGAACTCCTTTGACAGAGATTTCGTACTCCAATGATAAGGAGGCCGAGCATCGTCAGCCACATGAATATGACGAGGAGGGATATTGCGTGAACTGTTTGGCCGATAAGGGGCAAAGTTTTGCCGATGATAATGGCGTTTATCACCTGACCTCTGGCTATGCACTCCGTTGGTTCTCCAACCTGGTAAATGATGGTAAGACTGGAGCCAAGGCTGTTTTGGACGCAGATATTGATATGACAGGCATCAGGATGCAACCCATCGGACGCTATTCTGATGATCATGAGTTCGACGGAACCAACCGAACCTATTACGGTGGTTTTGATGGACAAGGTCATGAAATCAGAAATCTGAATATATTTATTGAAGATCGTCAGGAAGGCGGTCTCTTTGGCCGAGCTGCAGGAAGTACACAGATACGCAACTTCGGATTGGTTAATCCCACAGTCATCAATACACACGAGAAGGGATGCCGACTGGGTGCTGTATGTGGAGAGTTGAACGGAGCCACCATCAGCAACGTGTATGTTGTGGGAGAGATTACGCTCAGTACAAGCCACCTCCAGTTGTGCAGTTTCGCAGGAGAAGCCGCGAATGGTAAGATTGTGAACTGCTACACCACCAGCGACCTGAAATTGTCCAACCTGGGTGCGCATACCAACAGCTATTATGGTGCAGAGGCCAGAGAGAAGGCTTCAACAGGCGAACTCTGCTATCTGCTCAACGAGGGCGAGACGGAAGAACCCATTTGGAGACAGACACTCTGCGAGGATGCCTATCCTGTGCTCCGAACTGACCATAAGATAGTATATCTGGGAGAGAATGGTTACTACAACCAGGAGGAAGGAGATGGTATCGAGGGTGTACGTATGCCTGCACCATCACTCCAGGGGGTATACACCATCAGTGGTCAGAAGGTACAGAATGATATCAGAGGACTGAAGAAGGGACTCTATATCATCAACGGACGTAAAGTGGCTGTCAAGTAACGCGCGTACATTATATAATATATATATAGGAAGAATGAAAATTGGACTTATGGCAATAGGCTTGAATACGTACTGGAGACAGTACGAGGGCCTATTGCCTCGTCTGCTCTCATACACCAATGAGATAGGAAACCGTATGGAGGGCATGCAGGTGGACGTGGTTCACCTGGGTATGGTAGACAGCATGGAGAAAACTGCAGAGGTGTCAGAAAGGCTCAGGCATGAGCACGTCAGCCTCCTGTGCATATATGTGTCTACATACGCACTTTCCTCTACGGTATTGCCTGTGGCAAAGGAGGCAAAATGTCCCATCCTGTTACTCAACATCCAACCCGCCGCCTCCATCAATTACGCTTATCTTAACTCCTTGGGAGATAAAGCACAGATGACAGGTGAGTGGCTTGCTCATTGTCAGGCCTGTTCGGTACCGGAACTGGCTTGTGTACTGACCAAAGCAGGAGTTCGGCATGAGATTCTTACAGGATATCTGCAGGAAAAGGAAATGTGGGAGGAGTTACATGAGTGGATACAAGCAGTGAATGCTGTAGATGGCATGAAAGGAAACCGAATGGGGTTGCTTGGACATTATTATAGCGGTATGCTGGATGTATATTCCGACCTCGCACGTCTCTCTGCCATTTTTGGTACACAGTTTGATATCATCGAGATGGATGAACTCAAGACGTTGAGAGATAGTGTAACTGAAAGAGAGAAAGAAAAGAAACTGGATGAGTTCCGGAATCAGTTCTGCGTGAGTTCCATGTGTGAGAAACCGCAGCTGGAATCTGCAGCGCTCACATCTGTGGCATTGGATAAAATGGTGGAGAACCGTCACCTGGGCAGTCTGGTATACTATTATGAGGGAAGCCCGGATAATGACAATGAACAGATTGTGACCACACTCATTCCTGGAAATACACTCCTTACAGGAAAGGGCATCCCTACTGCGGGTGAGTATGAGGTGAAGAATGCTCATGCTATGAAGATGCTCTCTCTCTTAGGAGCAGGAGGAAGTTTCTCGGAGCCCTATGCGATGGATTTTGATGCTGATGTGATCTTGTGGGGACATGATGGGCCTGGACATTGGAATATGGCACAGGATGGAGTATCGCTTGTCCCATTGCCATCATTTCATGGCAAACCTGGTAATGGTCTCAGCATCCAGATGAGTGTGAAACTGGGAGATGTGACATTGCTGAGTGTCTGCGAAGGCAGGGATGGCGTTCACTTGCTGGTGGCAGAGGGAGAGAGTGTTGAGGGTGAGACACTTCACATAGGTAATACCAACAGTCGCTATCGCTTCCCCTTGTCTGCAAAGGAGTTTGTGAACCGCTGGAGTAAGGGAACTCCCAGCCATCATTGCGCCATAGGTGTGGGGCATGTGGCATCCCAAATAGAGAAAATAGGGTTCCTGTTAGGAATAGATGTTATAAAAGTATGTTGATTCATGAGAAAGATACTCTATGTTTGCCTGTTACTCGCATGTAGCTTGCATGCCGAGGCCAGAATGCAGAAGAGAGAGATGAATCTGTCCAAGTTGCAGACAGAGTTCTTTCATCCTTCTTCGGAGTTTCGTCCTCAGCCTCTATGGGTGTGGAATACTGATGTCACCACCATGGACATAGACCATATGCTCCTTCAACTCAAGGAGCAGGGGTTTGGCGGAGCCTTCATACATCCCCGGCCGGGTCTGGTCACAGAATATCTTTCTTCCGATTGGTTCACGCTGTGGCGTTATGCTTTGGATAGGGGAAAGGAGATGGGACTTCTCATCAGTATTTATGATGAGAATTCTTATCCCAGCGGATTTGCTGGAGGACATGTGCCTAACCAGATGCCTGAGTCCTACAATCAAGGGCAATGTCTGGTGGGACAGCGATGCAGGATGGCACCCAACCCAGGAGATTGCTACTTGTGTGTTCATAGGGAGGGTGATGAGTTCACCGATATCACAGACCGCCTGACTGATTATCAAGGCAAGGAGGGTGACTATTATGTGTATCGCCTTGGATACTATGGGAAGAGTCGGTGGACAGCAGGATTCCCATATGTGGATCTCCTGGCCAAGGGCGTAACGGAGAAGTTCATCGATGTCACCATGGGCGGATATGAAATGGAATTGGGCAGAGAATTGGGCAGAAGCGTGTCC
>JBJFDX010000031.1:0-3146 GCA_051890235.1 Bacteroidaceae bacterium
AGGACCAAAGGCGGAACGCCTCACAAGACCACAGACATCTCGCAGCGCTATCCGTCCAATCCGTCTAATCCGTCAAAATCCGTGTTGAAAAGAACCCCATCAGAGGACGGGGTACCACCAGTCAAAGGATACCGCTTGTGGCTCCAGAGGAGCCTGTTTTGTACAGCCGAACGGCTGCTATTTTGTTTTGTTCCTTTCCGTCTGTCTGCAGGACAGACCAGACTGGTGGGGAGGGTCATACAGCAAGCTCGCTTGCATGGATGAACATCACCAGCAGACTGTAAGGGCATGAGCCCGAGGAAAGGAACAAACTTTTTGATCTGATTCTTCCACAGCGCTATCCGTCCAATCCGTCTAATCCGTCTAAATCCGTGTTAAAAAGAATAATCTCGCCTACATTTTACCTCCGTGCATTCATCCGTCCTCATCCGTGGTGAGAGGGACTCTGCAGAGAGTCCTCAGCCTATCAGACCCATCTCCTTCCATTCCTCCACCTGACGTGTCACATCCGTGCGTGCCAGGGAGAGGTCTATCTGATAAGATTGGGAGAGCCATTGCGAGAGAGCCTCTATGTCAACCTCTCCATCCCCTATGCGTTCCCACAGGGCTGCCGCCGCCTCGTTGAGCGTATACACATCGGCAAAGTTCATCCCATCTTTGCCAGCCTCCACCATCATGTATTTGCGTCCCACCCGGCGGATGGTCATATCTGTACGTCTCTTCATCACTATATATATATAATGTATATAGGATACTGCTGTCGTCCCTCCGCCTCAGAACTTCTTACCCGTCAGTATGGAGTATACTGTGAGGAAGATGATCTTGGTGTCGAGCCACAGAGAATGATGATGCAGATAGTCCAGGTCCATGCGCAGGCGCTCCAGCATCTTCGCCAGCGTATCGGTATACCCATTGTAGAGCGTGGCCATCGAGAACAGACCCGGACGCAGTTGGTACAGCAGTTCATAGTCAGGGTTCACGGCCAGGATTCTGTTCACATAGAATCGGCGTTCAGGCCTCGGTCCCACGAAAGACATATCACCCTTGAGAACGTTCCACAGCTGAGGCAGTTCATCCAGATGATGCTCACGCAGGAATCGTCCCACGCGTGTGAGCCTCTTGTCATTCTTCTGGCAGAGCGCAGGCTGTCCGTCCGACTCGCTGCTCATCACCATCGAGCGGAACTTATACAGCGTGAAGTCCTTGCCATGATAACCCACACGCTCCTGCGAGAAGATAGCAGGTCCGCCATCCTCCAGTCGGATAGCCAGATAGACGAACAGGTAAAGAGGTGAGAACACTATCATCCCCCCGATGCTTGCCGTCACATCCAGCGCTCGCTTCACAAAGCGCGCCCAAGGCGTCAGAACCAGTTGCTCCCTGGCACGGTCCTTTGCTACTTTCTCCTTAGTCATTGTTACTGTTTCTTCCATAACTGGTTATATATTTCTATTGTATTATCTATCATCCTGTCTATGTGGAACAACCTCTGGAACCGTTCCCTGGCTCCCTCTGAGAGACGTTTGTAGAGCGCCTCATCCTCGCATATCTCCTTGATGGCATGCGCCAGTCCTCGCACATCACAGGGTTCCACATTCAGTCCCGACTCGTCATGACTGTTCACCCAAGCCACTCCCGACTGCGGTATGCGTGTTGCCACCACCGGTTTGCCACATGACATGGCCTCTATCTGCACGATACCGAAAGCCTCGGTCTTCTGCACACTGCTCAGACAGAACAGACTGCAGGCACCATAGTAGGCAGGCAGGTCCTCGTCGCTGATGCGTCCCAGCAGCTGCACCTTCCCTGTCACTCCCCATCTCTTGATGAGTTCCTTCAGCTGCTTATGCAGATGACCGCATCCGCCTATCAGCACCACATAATCCTCATCCAGATATCGGGCTGCCTCTATCAGATACCGGTAACCCTTATAGGGAACCAAGCGTCCCAGAGAGAAGACGATATGCCTGTTGCCATACGGGCGTCTCAACTCCTCCACCGCACGCCTGTCCGGACAAACCGGTTGGATGCCGATGGGCAGACAGCACGTCTTGTGTTGCCAATGCACCAGGTGAGGTGACTCCTCCATATACACCGGCGTGGTACCCACCACCACGTCAGCCCTCTTCAGCAGCCAGTGCTGCAGAGGACGGTACAGCTGCAGCAGGAAACGCTGCTTGCCGATGTCGCTGTGCCAGTGAAGCACCACCTTCCCCTTGTATCCCGACAGGCATAGAGCCACACAGGCCATAGGGTCGGGATGATGCACATGTATGATGTCATACTCCCGGCAGATGCGTCGCAGCTGGAATATCATCCCGGGAGCAATCATCGTGGCAGCCAGTTTGCACCATGCGCCCACCACGATGAGTCTGCTGTGTTCATTCACTTTGGTTACAGAAGAAGCCCTATGGTCACCTGCGCACAGCATATCGCAGTCCACACCTCGGGCCGACAGTCCGACCATCAGGTCCACCATCACCTTCTCCACTCCCCCACCCACGGGGAAGAACTTACCCAACTGAAGGACCTTCATAACTATATCTTATTATATCCGCATGCGGATGTTTTCATATTATATCACAGAGATGCCGTTTCCTCTCTTTTCTATCACGGGCAGGATAATCCACAGAATTTAGGCAGATGCACTCCGCTGCCTGGAAGGACATGATGCTACACGTAGCACTCTGGTGCCTGGAGGGCACTACCATGAGTAACCGGTGTACACCGAAACGAAGTGGAGGTGTGCCCGGATTACAACCCAACCCACAAGCATCTGCCTGGAGGGCAGTACGCCAGAGGACATGTCTCTTTTAAACACGGATTTAGACGGATAAGACGGATTTAACGGAGGACTCCTTCGGAGACTTGTCTCCTTTCCTCGGGCTCACGCCCTTACAGACAACTGCGTAGGCTCATCCATGCAAGCAAGCTTGCCTGTCTGATCCTCCACACCCGTCTGGTCTGCCCTGCTGGCAGACGGAAAGGATACAAATGATGAACCCGTCCTGTCAACAGTTATGCCACATAGGTGACATCAGCTATGATACGAGCAGGTCGGGACTAGCCCTTCCTCTGATCAATCATCAAACGGATATCAAGAAACATCCGTGATATCCCCCCATCATGGTTATCATGGGAGGAAA
>JBJFDX010000032.1:0-3143 GCA_051890235.1 Bacteroidaceae bacterium
ATTGTTGACGCTGATGTGCTTTTCTTCGGCAATGAGCTTTGCCAGCAAGCGTATGATACGCGAACGATTGTTCCCCTTATCCTTTATCTCAGGCTTATGTACAGGACGACGGCTTGCTTTCTTCGTAGCAAAGCGCACACATTCAAAGATGTCTATCGGGTTTCTGTCATCCAGCTTAAGGAAGACTGATTCGTTTGAGCGAACCGTGTAGTCAAGGAAGATGTGCATCAGTGCGTGCCAATCCTTCTTGCTGATTCTGTTTCGTTCAGACAGGTGTCCATTGAATATCTCCACCTCGTCAGGCAGTTTGTCTGTAAGGGCTTTGTCCAGGTTTGCATAGTGGGAAGTGAACAGTCCCATGGTTTCCGGAGCTGCTGCAGTCAGAGGTCTCTTGGAGAGATACTGTACCATGATTGCACAGATGTACTTTTCCTTTGTTGCTGGAGTAATATTCCCATCTTCGTCCAATTCGGGACTCAATTCCGAACGCTCAGCAAACTGTTGGCAGAATGTATCCGATAGACTGTCTTTCAGAAGCACCTCCAGAATGTCTTCCCAGGAAAGGAAATTCTTGGGCTTCAGGTCAGCCAAGAGTTTGCCGATGGCCTCTTGGTCTTCTCCTTCAAGGATGTCCAGCATCTCTTCTGCCTCTTTGTGTCGGGGGTCCTTCCGTCCTGTGCTGTCATAGATTTCTTCGAAGTACTTCTTTGCTTCATCCAAGGTCATGTTACCGGCAGTTGCCATACGGCTCAGTTCGTGGAAGACAGTGCTATAGACCCACAGTCGTTCCTCTTCCAGATTCTGCTTGATGGTTGACCTCGCTGCTGTCTGTCGGCTATCCACGAAACTGATGAACTGCTGTCCATGATGCAGGGCTATCTTGCCCTCTCTCTTTGGCTGTGCTTCCGTCATCAGATCGAGTGTGGAGGGCGCGATAAGTCTTGACACGAAGTCTGCGGCAATACGGAACTTCTGCAGTTTCTTCATGTCTTCCTCATCTGTCTGTGTCTGGTCTGGATTGTCTTCATCCTGTCTTGAGGTCTTGGTCAACTTGGTTCCGCAATAGGGACATTGGCATTGCGCATTGGCAATGATATGCCAGCCTGGACCGACCGGATTCTGAGCGGTCACATTCACCATTCTGTTCCCCTTTATGATATAAGGTACATTGTTGTCGTATTCCGTGTCCTGGGCGTGTGATGTACCAAACACATAATAGGTTTTGCTTGTGTTCTCCGTGTCATCGAGATCAAACATGTCACTATCGTCCATGGTGATGGGTTGATAGGCAATGCTTCCGTCCTCCATTTTCTGTTCTTCTGCAATGGCCACGTATTCACCGCAATGTTTACACCTGCTCATCTCCAGGAGTGGTGCCTCATGTTCATTTTCACAGAAAGACTTATTCTCTGTGTAGATCTTGAAGCTACCGTCAGTCTTGTAATGAGGGTCGGAAATATCCACAAAGAGTCCATGGTTAGGTACACGATAGAAGAAGTGTACCTTTACACGCAGGTCTTCCCGTTCCTCTTCTTCTGCTCTCGAGCACATGGCATCCAGACGTTCCAGCTTCTCTTCTATGTTTTCACCTTCGGTAATGAGTTCATCCAGTCGCAGGTAACCGTTCTTATTCTCATTCATCAGACGCATCCAATAGGCTCTGTCTGCCTCGGGAACGGAGTCTGTTCCTTTTCTCTTGCCGTCCACATAGCACACCTGATTCATCTGCAGGCCCGTGATGTTGGCAATGAACTCCCTCAGTTCCTCCTTGGCCGTCTCTTTGCTTCCCGTGCCTATGGTTGCCGAAGAGGTAGCGAAACGCACATCATCCGTACTGGCACCGTAGGCCATAAGCACACGTCTGATGAGCATGGCAATTTCTGCCGCACCTGCTCCCGTATAGGTATGGGTCTCATCCAGTACTATCCATCTGAGTGTAGGCTCTTCCCCATTCTTCTTCTCTTCTATCAGTTTCTTGTCACTGTCTCTGAGGAGTATGTACTCCAGCATGGTGGGATTGGTCAGAAGGATATTGGCAGGATGAGCGCGAAGTTCCTCTCGGGTAGCAATGACATGTGGATATTTCTCCTCCACCACATTCCCTGCATCATCACGTTTGATGCCCCGGATGGAATCCACCTTACGCATCACCTTCTTGTAGTTCCTGTCTGTGGGCTGGGGAATGCACTGAGGCATATCGCCATTATACACGGCAAACTTCAGGTCTGTTCCTGTCAGCAGTTTTTCCATACGAGCCTTCTGGTCTTCCATCAGAGCATTGAGCGGATAAAGGAAGATAGCTTGTACGGTCTCTGGCTTGTGGTGGTCTATCAGATCCTGTACGAGAGGAAGCATGAAACACTCTGTCTTACCTGAGCCCGTGCCTGTGGTCACCACAATGCTCATCTGTTTACCGTCGGGAGTCTTTTCCTTCAGCAGAGTCTTCCAACATTGATACTGATGCTCGTAGGGCTTATAGGTTATTCCTGGGGGAAGTGTCTTCTTCCACAACGTTCCCAGCATCTCCTCTGCTTCTGCTTCATGTTCGGGATAAACCGTCTCATAGCTGTTCATGCATTGCACCAACGGCATGGCATCCTTGGGTGCAAAGATTTCAGGTATAATCTTGTTCAGCTGGTCTGCATATCCCTTCTGACTCTCGTTTCTTGCCTCGCCACACCATAGAGCAGACAGAGTTTTTTCCACTGCCGTGCGGTTTCTTCTGTACAGTTCAGCAAATCTAAACTTCTGCGTCATATCTTGTTCCTGTTATTATCTTATTCTACTGTTACTTTACTCATTTCGATAAACTTGTATCTGCACTCATCGTACATCTTCAGAAAATCTTTCATGTTACCTGTCTTCATGAGTGCCTCAGGTTTGTCCATAATCAGTTTCAAAGCAGTCTCCGCCACAGCGTCCACTTTGGGAAAGCCGTCAAAAGTCCAGTAACGTTTTATAAAGTCCCGCAGACTCACCCTTTCCCTTTCGTCTGTAACCTTGGGTGTACTAAGGAAGAAATCTTCGGCAGCCCGAGTCATTATCTCCTTTTCGTCTTCCTTCTCAGCAGCTTCGGCTATCTCCTTCTGCCACTGGTCTCTTGGCAGGAGCATCCAGTCAAAGTGAAACTGCAAGGCAAAGAG